>JAQTPO010000065.1:4009-10787 GCA_028712845.1 Dehalococcoidales bacterium
ATATTGCCCCGGTGTGTGTAGATAATCATGGTAGTACCGCCAAAAGCATACAGCAGGTACTCGATCGGTAAACCATTAAAAATGGTGAGAGGAATCAGGATAGCATAAGTGCCCACAACACCGGCGATGGACCCCAGTGAAACGAAAAGTGTCGATGCGGCGCCGAGGAACAGAACCTCACCACCAAACAACGCGACCATCGGGAACAAAGCTATCCAGCCGCCGAAGAAAGTGGCGACACCGCTACCGCCGTGGAATTTGAGAAACACCGACCAGTTATGCCCGGCAACCGCCGCCAAACCCGCCAGCACCTGACCCAGCAGTGGCCCGAAACCAAAGGGACCTACCGCCATATAGCTTTTACCGATGATTAGCCCGGCAAACAACACAGCGACCGCGCCCTTGGCAATGTCCAGCAAGGCGGAAACAATCGCTACTTTTCTGCCGGCGGAGCGCAAAACATTGGTAGCACCAACTTTCCCGCTCCCCCACTCACGCACATCCACTCCTGCCATCGACTTTGAAAGAATCAAACCAAAGGGGATAGAACCGAGTATGTAGGCAATAATCATCGAGGCGAGATAGCGAGCAATCATCATCGCGACTATCATGACTCACCTCCGGTTTTAAAAACTAAACGTAATGGCGTGCCGGCAAAACCAAAAGCCTCCCTGAGCTTGTTTTCCAGAAAACGTTTATAGGAAAAATGCACGAGCCGGCTATCATTAACCCGAAATGTAAAGGTCGGGGGACTTACTTCGGTCTGCGTAACGCCTTTCACGGATAGCATTGTTTTCCCTTTGCGCGGCAGGTTATGAGCCGCTATCGCATCCTTAATGATGCCGCGGAGTTCAGCGACCGGGAGTTGCTTAATTCTCTCCTGATACACCCGGTATGCCTGAGGCATCACCTCACTGACCCCCTGCCCTGTTTTAGCAGACATGAACAGAATCGGAGCATAAGCCATAAATTTGAACTGTTTTCTGGTATTTTCCGCCCATTCATTTTGATCTTCGTTAGTCACCAGGTCCCACTTGTTTACAATAATCACAATCCCCTTAAACGCTTGTTGAATATAACCCGCAATGTGCATATCCTGCGCCGAGAACATTTCGGTTGCATCCAGCACAAGCAAGGCAACATCACACCGGTCGATGGCACGCATCGAGCGGAGAACACTAAACTGTTCTATTCCGGTCTCGATCTGCCCACGTTTCCTGATGCCAGCCGTATCAATAAGTAACACATTGTTTCCCAAAAATTCAAGTTTCGTATCGATGGCGTCACGTGTTGTCCCCGGGACATCAGACACAATGACCCTTTCCCGACCCAGCAGGGTATTCAAAAGCATCGATTTACCCACATTAGGCTTGCCCACAATCGCTACCTTCATCATCTCAGCTTCTAAAGGCGCCGGCGCTGATTCAGGCAAGAGAGTAATGATTTTCTCTATCAGCTCCGCCGTGCTCCGACCGTGATAAGCACTGATGACGAAAGGCTCGCCCAGCCCCAAACGGTAGAACTCTACCGCCTGTGTTTCCAGCTTCTCGTTATCGGCTTTGTTTGCTACCAGAAGCATCGGCTTCTTCAGTCTCCTTACAAGGTCGGCGATTTCCAGGTCGGCGGGCATGATGCCATCCTTGACATCCACCATAAAGATGATAGCATCCGCCTCGGACATTGCCCGCGTAATCTGCTCTTTGACCCCGCGGTCAATCTCTGTCTGCATACCTAATTCAAGCCCGCCGGTATCCACCAGCGTGAAATCTTTATCATTCCAGGAAACATCGGCGAAAACACGGTCGCGGGTAGTCCCCGGCAGGTTCTCGACAATGGAAATACGCTTGCCGGCTAAACGGTTCAGCAGCGTCGATTTACCGACATTTTGCCGTCCTATGATAGCAATGATTGGTTTACTCAAAATCGCTCCAAATTATAGACTATTGAAAAAGAGACCCCCCTTTCGAAGAGGGGGGGGGATTAAAAATGGGCTTTTGCTATTCTTTCCCGAGCATCCTTGCCAGTAATGCTTTTTGTGCGTGCATCCTGTTCTCCGCCTGGTCAAAAACCGCCGACCGGGCACTATCCAGAATGCCCCCGGCAACTTCCTCACCGTGATGGGCCGGCAGACAATGCATTATGATGGAATTTTTCTTTGTCAGTGCCAGTAATTTCTCATTAATCTGATAATCGGCAAATACCTTGCGGCGAACCTCCGCTTCCGCCTCCTGTCCCATACTTGTCCAGGTATCCGTATAGACTACGTCAACGCCTTTTGCGGCCAATC
Source organism: Dehalococcoidales bacterium (assembly GCA_028712845.1). The sequence goes on from JAQTPO010000065.1 coordinate 6,297, forward strand.
GCGGGTTTTCCGTACAGAAGATTTTCGCGCCGCTATCTTTAGCATAAATGCGGGCTTTCTTCAGGACTGCCTTATCGATTGTATAACTTTTCGGCGAAGCGATGTTGAAGCTAACTCCCGTCATCGCGCAGGCGAGCATCAGGCTATTCGCCACATTATTGCCGTCCCCGATATATGCCAGCGTCAGCCCTTTTAACTTACCTTTCTTCTCATAAATAGTGAGTAAATCCGCCAGAGCCTGACAGGGATGCTCGAAATCTGACAGGGCATTGATGACCGGCACAGAAGCATACTTAGCCAGCACTTCTAATTTGTGCTGTGCAAAAGTTCGCAAGACTATCCCATCGACATACCGGCTCAGCACCCGGGCAACATCCGGGATTGATTCCCGTTTGCCCAGACCGACTTCTTCCGGCGACAGATAGATGGGCTGTCCGCCCAGCTGGCGCATCGCCACCTCAAAACTCACCCTGGTCCTCAAGGATGGTTTCTCGAAGAGAATCGCCAGCGTCTTGTTTTTTAGCAGGGCAAGCCAACCTCGGGATTTCAACTCGATGGCATATTTAATGAGCGATTCAACCTCACCGGGCGTAAGGTCAGCCATAGAGAGAAGATGACTTGTTTTTAATCCCGTCTTTTTCATATCATCAAGTATAACCCACAGATTGTCACAATTCAACTGAACGCCCTTTACTTTTGCCTCTGGAACTGGTTTAATGATTCGTGCAATTAGTTGCAATAAGTAAATCGGGAGGCGGGATAATGTCAACGGAGAAATTCACCATCTCGGGAAATCAGTTAGTCGAGAAAGTAAAACAGCTCATCCGCGAGGGCAATGTCCGCCGTGTCCGTGTCCTGCACGAAGGCAGGGTTGTCCTGGAAATCCCGTTAACAATCGGGGCGCCGGCGGCGGCAATCACGATTATGGCGGCGCCACTCTTGGCGGCACTGGGCGCTTTTGCGGCGCTGGTGACGGAGTGCACGGTTGAAGTGGAAAAGATAGAGGGGAAAACAGATACGAAATAGGCCGGCAAGACAGGCCGGTTTTATCATTTTTACACACTGAAAACGGTTGACAAGCAGCCGATGTAAGTGCAATACTGACTGAAGAACTAATTTGATTTAGACAAGGAGGCTAGCGTAATGCCAGCAGAAAATAATCACCCCCTGGATAGAATGTTTCACCCGGCATCGATTGCTGTCGTTGGCGCTTCTGCCAGCGGTTCAGGCTGGGTAGGGCGTTTGATAGACTTCGGATACGGTGACAAGGGAGAAATCTACCCGATTAATCCGAAGGCAACTGAAATACACGGGCTGAAAGCCTATCCCCGCGTCTGCGACGTGCCTGGCCCGGTGGAATACGCTATTTTTAATATCCCCGCTCGTTTTGCTCCGCAGGCGATGAGGGATTGTGTCACCAAGGGCGTGAAGTTTGTACATTGTTATGCCGCCGGTTTTGCCGAAACAGGCACCGAGGAAGGGAAACTGGCTGAACTTGAAATGGCAAAAATAGCGAAAGAGGGTGGCATCCGCTGGTTGGGACCGAACTGCATGGGTATATACTGCCCGGACTCCGGAATGACCTTTAACGAAGACTTCTCCAAGGAAAAGGGCAGGGTCGCTTTTATTTCCCAATCCGGTGCGGAATCGATGCGCCTGGTTTTTCTGGGGCAGGATGTCAATCTGTTCTTCAGCAAAGTAATCAGTTACGGCAATGCCGCTGACTTGGATTCACATGATTTTCTTGAATACATGGCTGATGATAAAGAAACGGATGTCATCGCGATGTACATAGAGGGTGTAAAGCATGGCGCACAATTTGTATCCGGCATTAAGAAATGCATGGAAAAGAAACCCATCGTCATCTTGAAAGCCGGTTTAACAGAAAGCGGCGCAGGGGCGGCGGCTTCTCATACCGCCTCGCTGGCAGGAGCCAAAGCGATGTGGGATGCCTTCTTCAAACAGACCGGCGCTATCTCCGCTGTAACGATGGATGAAGTTGCCGATATCCTGCAAGGGCTCACACGCATGAGAAAACCTCAAGGACGGCGGGTGGCAGTAGTCGGGCGCGGCGGCGGTATCGGCGTGATTGCTGCCGATATTTGTGAACGTGCCGGATTGAAAGTACCGCCATTCAGTAAAGAGACCAGACAGAGACTAACACAGATTATCCCCGAAGCCGGCGCTGGTATCAGGAATCCGGTTGAAACTACGCTGGGACTCGGCGGCGCGGTCGATTTCTATCGCCGCGGATTGTCCATCGTTGACCAGGACACCGAGACGGATATGATTCTGATTCATATGGCAATCGATGTTTACGGGGGTCATACCCCGAACCTCGCTAAGAGTGTCGCAGAATCCGCAGAAGCCCTGTGTGAAGTAGCCCCTTCCCTGCAGAAACCTATCGCCGTGGCGCTCTTCGCCGGCGGGCATCCGGATACGGTTATGGCAATCGTCTCCGCGCGGGATAAGATGACCAGGGCCGGCATTCCCTGCTATTCCGGGGTTGAATCAGCCAGCCGGGCATTCAGTAAGGTCTATAATTACTACCAGACTGCCGCCCAGAAACAACAATGACAGAAATTATCCTCGCACGACACGGCCAGACGGCGTGGAATATCGGCGAGGTCTTTCGCGGGCAGACTGATATCCCGCTCGATGAAACCGGCCTTCGGCAGGCGGAGTTGCTGGCAAAATACCTGAGCGACCGTAAGGTCGAAGCCATCTATTCCAGTCCGCTGCAACGCGCGCTGAAAACCGCCCGGGCTATTGCCCGCTATCAGCAACTCGAGGTAAAGGTCTCTGAAAAACTGAACGACCTCAGCTTCGGAGAGTGGGAAGGCATGCCCCACGAGGAAGTGAAGGAAAAATACAAAGAACTCTACGAAGCGTGGATAGCTAAACCCAATCTGGTCAAGCTGCCCGGCGGCGAAAGTCTGGATGACCTCACCAGAAGGGCTTTTGCATTCGTTAATGAAGTAATCAATCAATATCAGGGTACCGTTGTGCTGGTAGCCCACCGGGTGGTGAACCAGGCGCTTATCCTGGCAATGCTGGGTCTGGATAATTCTCACTTCTGGAACATCAGGCTGGATACCGCCGCCACCACGATTTTCACTTACCAGCATTGCAGATATATCCTGGTAGAGCACAACAATACTTCCTACCTGAAATGATGCTGCGGTTATACATTAATCCCTCGAAAGACTCGTGATTAAGTACGAAACTGCGGTTTCGGAAACTATTCCGTGTTGTGAATGTGCGCTGCCCCTCCCGTGTGAGAAAATACGGGAGAAGCTCGGTGTCCCTTACACCGATGTTTGACACTGCGTGCCAGATCCATTCGTCCTTAAAGAAGGACTCAGGACGACATTGCGATGTCGTATTCGTCCGATGTGGTACATTCGTCTGTTGAAGGCAGACTCAGTACGATGCTGCGGCATCGGATTTTCGCGCCCCCGGTGCATACATTAGTTCCTCGAAAGACTCGGAACTATACGTCAGTCTGTTGAAGACAGCCTGAGTATGACATTGCGATGTCAGTATAGCGCTGCGGCGCTAGGGGTTGGAGGCACTGCGTCGATTAGCATACCCTTCGGCAAGCCCTAATTGAACCGAAGGGATGAGAACGACCAGGCTCGTGAGCAGCCTTATCCCGTACACGACTGCCGGACGTTATGAGGTTATGATAAAACAGATGAAAGGTAGAGGTCAATAGAAATTTGTCACCAAAAAAAGCAAACCGCCTTCAGTAGACAAATGTATCTAGTCAAGGACTAAGCACTAGATTCTTCAGGTACTTTGTATCTTCAGAATGACAGGTTGTTGTGGGCTACTCAATAGGCCATTTGGTGATTAAGGCGTCTATCTCTGACATCAGGCGGATGGTCTCTTTAAGTGCTACTACAATTTTCTGGTAGTGATTAATATCATCTATACTCAGTTTTCGGTGCGCTTTATGCCGGTCTTTAAGCCACTTTTCACAGACCTGATAGCCGCCGATGTGGAAATTCCAGACATCAGATGGCACGCCCTCAAAATACTGCGTTTTATTGATATATACCCGCCGAGTTTTCTCGTCATAGCTAACTTTTTCTACCGCGTGCTCTCCTTTCACCTCGTATTTAGTGATAGGAGTATCGAGTAATGGCGATTCCATCAGGTGCAAAGCGACCAGCGCCGCGCCCTTATCCGCCAGCGACTTGAAAAGCGCCTTATCTGACGTGAGCGGCAAACGCGGGAAATCTATTTTCAGAAATTCCGCATAACGGGTGCGGTAGGTTGGAGAGTGGAAGACAGCATAGGTGTAGTTAAAGATATCTTCCGGGGTAAACACCTCACCCTCTGGCTCCCTCTCCGTAAACGGCGAGGGAGAAACAGGCAAACCTGTGCCTTTCTCTAGTAATGGCGAGGGAGAAACAGGCAAACCTGTGCCTTTCTCTAGTAATGGCGAGGGAGAAACAGGCAAACCTGTGCCTTTCTCTAGTAATG
>JAQTPO010000211.1 GCA_028712845.1 Dehalococcoidales bacterium
TGCGAAACCATTGTGCCCATTCGCCGTTAAGTCGGTCATAGGATAGGGGGTTTTCGTCTTGTGGACAGCATAAAGTAGTTACCACGCTTAAACCCCCTTTTCATTCGGGCAAGCGTTCAGGTCAAGGCTTTGTCTCGCTGTATTCTGTTGTTAATGTGCTTCGTGTTTTATATCTGTTTAGCTTCATTTTCCAACAAAAATACAAATTGAGATACATCAAGAACTAGCTACTTTTTCACCTCCTCCCGGGGGCTGGAGGATGAAATGGAAAAATGAACTTTTTTTGCCTGAAACTGCACATAGTTATATAGTGGTATCGATGACAGATCTTATAAGTAAATGTTGATCTCTGGAGATGTGCTACTTAAAAAGTTTTATTCTGACTTCTAATCAGGCTTCGAAAAAATATGCAAAATAAATGGAACGATTTCGTGAAAACGTGCATCTTATTATATAGACAGTCATTTTAAGGAGCGCTCTAGTTGACTGAGTCGGAAGAAGCGGCTTTAATCTGCCGGTGTCAGGCAGGTGATAAAGATGCGTTTCGAACACTGATAAAAGATTATAAGAAAGTCATGTTCGGCACCGCATACCTGATGACGAAGGATTATGGTATGGCAGAAGACGCCGTTCAGGAAGCGATGATACAGATATGGGAACATCTGCCATCACTGCGCCTGCGTGGTAGTTTTAAAGCCTGGCTCATGCGTATTGTGATAAACCAGGTAAACCGGCAGCTCAGGAAAAAGCATTTGCCGACAGTACCTCTTGAATATGCACCCGATGTCGCAGATGACAGTGATAGACTCGAGACAGCGATGATACGTAATGAAGAGCATCGATTCTTGAGACGAACTCTCGAGAAATTGCCGACCGAGCAAAGGGAAGCAGTGGTACTGCGGTACTTTTCCGATCTAACTGTGCCGGAAGTTGCCAAGGTCATGGGGAAAAGGGAAGGCACTATCAAATCCCGCTTGAGCCGAGCGCTTAACCAGCTTCATGAGATCATTGTTAACGATGAAAAATACGGAAGGAGGAGGTAAATACAATGCAAGGAATAGAACTTGAACAAGAACTTCGAGATTATTTTCAAATAGAGACTGAAAATATAGAGCCGCCACATGAGTGGTGGGAAAATATAATATCAAATCTGGCTGAACGAAAACGCCGCGTATCTTGGGGGTTTATTCCGAGGACCAGACTGGCATGGGTGCTTTTGCCGCTCCTCCTTTTGCTTATAGCAGGGACAGTCTATGGGGCAAGTACACTCGTAAAAGAGCTTTTCCAAAAGTTTGCTACCGATGTTGAGAAGGCAGGATTAGCTCAGGAATTGAACTTAAGTCAGACCATTGACGATGTCACAGTCAGGCTCGAGCGCGCTTATATTGATGCTAATGTAGTACTGGTAGGGTTCACCGTGAGCGGACCTAATGCGAGATACCATGTGGATTTCGGCAAACTCTCAACAATTGACGGTCAGGATATCCCCGGTATGATAGGAATGGGTACTGTACCGGGATCGGAGATGATATTGGGCGAATGGGGTAAATCCGAACGCGTGGCAGCAATCGCTGCTTTCGATGCTTCTATAATACAGGGATTGTCTTCAGAAATAGGTTTAAGACTGGAAACTCAAGTAGAAGAATGGTCTATATTGGGGGAAATTCAGAGCACAACTGGTCCATTTATATTTGAATTTAGTGTACCTTTCCATTCTGGTAAAGTCATCAATATAGAGCAGACTGTTGAAGCATCAGGAGTGTCTATCACTCTGGAGGATGTGGTGATAAGTCCATGGGCAACGCGTGCCACCTTCCAGTTTCAATCACAAGATAATACGTTATCACCGATAGTATCCTTAGAATTACCCAATGGCGAAATTAAAAATGTCACATTCGGTAAATATTTGGAAACATCATCGGCACAATACTTCATGGGTGACTTTACAGATGCACACGGTAATTGGACTATTGTGATAAGCGAGTTGGTCTTTCATCCTGATGTCACTAAGGCTACTGAGGTTCCGGGTTCTGGAGGGAAGGCTTTTACAGGCAAGGCAGAGGATATCAAACGGCTGGCTGGCCCCTGGATTTTCCATTTTCAGGTGCCATGATTCTTGCGATAATTAATTATCGCTGATAATGTAATTGGTGTACCTCGAAGAATGTAGAGGAGAGTAATGATGACAAGCAAAATGAAACTCCTTATCGGTTTGCTGGTTTTAGGTTTTGTCTTAGTCGGTGGCAGTATTTGGTTTTTACTTAATCCTATGCAGCAGACCGGAGTAATAGAATCATTAGAGATAACGGTGACACCTGCCCCGGGTGCTTTCTTGACCAATTCGGAAGAAATATCTTCAGAAGTCCTGCTTAAGGATATTCAAATTAACAAAAGTGTTAGTGATAAACAATACTTCTCCCCTTGGTTTCCGGGTAACATAGTGAATGCGGGTGAATTCATTTTGGTAGTCAGCGGTAGTATCCAAAACCAACATCAGGAAAACAAAGAAATAGCCATTTATGCCGAAGGTTATGATGAAAATGGACAACAGGTTGTATGGACGCTTGATGCCGCTCACATTGAAGGCCAAATCGGGTTACACCTTGAAAATGGGGAAACTGGTGAATTTGCCTTACATTTGAATTTCTCTGACAATACAAAGGCTATCCGTATTTACGCAAATAACTACAACGTAACGCCACCATAAACGTTATAAAGATTAAATTAGATTTGTGAGAACA
>JAQTPO010000066.1 GCA_028712845.1 Dehalococcoidales bacterium
GGCAGGCTGGATGCTACGAACGTGGTGAAACCTGAAGTTTGCGTGATTACGTCAATAAGCCTGGAACATACAGATTTGCTGGGTAATACTATTGGAGCGATTGCCGCCGAAAAGGCAGGCATTATCAAACCGGGCAGTATCGTGGTAAGTTCGCCGCAGGATGAAGAGGCAGATGCGGTGATTGCCTCAGCCTGCCGCAAGCAGGGGGCCGGACTAATCAGGGTGGGGAAAGATGTGACCTATAAGAGTCTCAGGTTCGATGATACTCAGCAATCACTGGCAGTTAATGGCAGACTGGGCAAATACGAACTGACAATACCTCTCCTCGGGCAGTACCAGCTTGATAATGCGGCGACAGCAGTGGCGGCATTAGAGGTACTTATCGAGAAAGGCAATATTATCTCACTCCAGAGTATAAATCAGGGAATGCGGGAAGTTAGCTGGGAAGGCAGGCTTCAGGTTCTTAACCGTCAGCCGCTGATAGTGGCAGACGGTGCTCACAATCAGGATTCCGCAAAAAAACTTAAGCAGGCTCTCAAGCAATATTTTCAGTATGAGAAAGCCATACTTGTTATTGGCATGTCATCGGATAAAAATCTGGCAGGGATAGCGATGGAGTTGGCGCCAATATTCGAGAAGGTGATTGTCACGCGTTCCATCCACCCCCGTGCGATGGCGGCAGCTCCTATTGCGGCGGAGTTCAGCAAATATGGTATTAAGGCTGAGCAGACCGATGATATTCCGGCGGCGTTATCTATGGCTTTAAGATTTGCCGGAGAAAAGGATATGGTTTGTATTACAGGGTCATTGTTTGTGGTGGCGGGGGCGATAGAACAAGCGATGGTATTGGGAATAAAACCTCGGAAGTGATTTGAAAATTGGCATCTGAATCGAACGGAGTTCCACGGGAGAGCTTAACGGCGCGGCGTATCGGTAAAGACTGGACGCAGGGCAGCATCTTCAAGAATCTCATGGCGCTTTCCTGGCCTATGGCAGTCACCCAGACTTTGATGATGCTTGGTCCCACTATCGATATGGTTTGGGTCGGTAAGCTTGGTCCAACGGCAATTGCGGCTGTCGGTATATCCGGTGTCATCGTGATGCTGGCGCAGAGCGCAATGATGGGCTTGACAAACGGAATGCGTGCTCTGATTGCCCGCTCTATCGGCGCAAAGGACATTGATACTGCCAACCGTGCGGCGCAACATGCAGTCATTATCACGGCGTTTTACTCCATATTTATGATTATCCTGGGTTTTTTCTCGGAAGAAATTGTTGCCCTGGTCCGCCCCAGTCCCGAGGTGATTGCAATAGGAGTGCCTTACCTGCAGATTCAGTTAATCGGCGGGGCGGCAATGTCTTTCAGAATGATGATGGATGGCGTTATGCAGGCATCGGGTGACTCGATGAATCCGATGTGGGTTGCCGTCTCCTACCGCCTTGTCCATATCGCGCTGTGTCCTTTCCTTATTTTCGGCTGGTGGATTTTCCCCGAGATGGGAGTTCAGGGTGCGGCGGTAACCGCAGTCGTCTCTCAAAGCATTGGAGTGATTCTCGGTTTCAGGATTTTGTTTGGGGCAAGGTCAAGGCTAAAGCTCACCTTCAAAGGGTTTCGTTTCGATTTCGGCATTATCTGGCGCATCGTGCGCATCGGTTTCCCGGCGCTGATTGCCGGCGTTCAGCGTACGCTGAATCAGTTCGTTCTGCAAATATTTATCGCGCCGTTTGGCACGGTTGCGCTGGCGGCGCATACCATCAATACAAGGTTCGAATGGTTTATGTGTACACCGGCGATAGCATTTGGTATGGGTGCCGGGGTGCTCGTCGGACAGAACCTGGGGGCGAAACAACCGGGAAGAGCCGAAAAGAGCGCATGGCTGGCGGTGGGACTGGTAGAAGCCTTGGCTATTCTGGCATCGGTGGCTTTATTTATCTGGACGGGTCCCGCTATCCGCATTTTTAATAGTGAACCGGATATGGTTGCCATGGGGGGAGAGTTCTTGCGTATTGCGCTGGTTGGTTATCTCGCTGTCGGCTTTATGTTCGTGTTGATGAACTGCTTGCAGGGCGCCGGTGATACGGTGCCGATGATGATTATCAGCATTATAACCACCTGGCTCATTACCATACCGCTGGCATATTACCTGCCGAAATACACAGATTGGGGTGTGTATGGCATACGCTGGGCAATGACTGCCAGTATGCTGGTGGCAGGAGTGGCAAACATCATTTATTTCCGGACAGGTAAGTGGAAAACGCGGAGGGTGTAACGTACACATCGTTGGTCAAAAACAGGAGTCAGGCGATTGAACAATAACGATCGGCGCTTATTTCCCGGTTCAATCAAGACTAATTCTCGCGGTGTTGTTGATTTAACATCGGGTAGCATTCCCCTGAATTTGTTGAAACTTGCATGGCCAATGATTGTCAGTAGCAGCCTTAATATGCTTGGTCCCACCATTGATTTTATCTGGGTAGGTAAACTCGGTTCCGCCGCTGTGGCTGGCGTTGGGGTGGCTGGTATGGCTGTCCAGTTTTTGATGTCAGCCATGATGGGACTTGCGATAGGTATGCGGGCAATGATTGCCCGCTATATCGGAGCGAAGGATATCGCAAATGCGAATCGTGTCGCTACCCAGGCGATATTGGTCAGTCTTTTCTTATCCATTATTACGTCTTTAATTGGCATCTTTCTATCTGAGCCAATACTGCTTCTGCTCGGATTGGAAGCTGATGTGGTGCAGGAAGGCGCGGCATATCTGCGGGTGATATTTGCCTCCTCTGTCCTGATGAATGTACGCTTCGTCGGAGAGGGCAGTATGCAAGCAACAGGGGATACTATTACTCCGATGAAAATAACTTTTCTCTTCAGACTGCTCCACATCGTAATCTGTCCATTCTTTATTTTCGGCTGGTGGATATTCCCGCAACTCGGTGTTGTAGGCGCGGCGCTCACTAATGGCATAGCCCAAGGCGTCGGACTGATAATCACTTTCTGGGTTTTATTTACTGGTCGTACACGCCTACGGCTGAACCTTCGAGATCTCCATATTGACCTGCCTCTTATCTGGCGTGTGGTGAAGATCGGTATCCCGTCTTCGGTTATGGCCGCACAACAATCGCTGGGAGCTTTTGTTTTGGTCAAGTTTTTAAGCCCCTTCGGGACCAATGCGGTAGCGGCGCACTCGATATGGCAAAGGGTTGATATGATACTGATAATGCCTATCTGGGGACTGGGTATGGCGGCAGGAGTTCTTTGCGGGCAAAACTTGGGAGCTAAGAGGCCAGAACGAGCGGTAAAGACTGGTTGGATTGCGACTTTTATGGCAGAAGGTCTTACGCTCATATACGCGCTAGTATTGTTTTTTCTGGCGCGAAACGTGGTATATATCTTTAATAGTGAACCGGAATTGCTGTCTTTGGGTACTGAGTTTTTGCGTATAGCCTCAATCGGCTATCTATTTTTTGGCTTTACAATAGTTCTTCAGAACTGCATATCAGGTGCCGGTGATACCCTGCCCCCGATGTTGCTGAGCATATTAGCCAGCTGGGGAATACAAATCCCTCTGGCATATTTCCTACCCAGAGTTCCTGGACTCGGTGTCTATGGAGTACGTTGGGCAATGGTAATTGCCCTATTTGTGGGGGCTATTGCCTTTGCCGTATATTTCCTGGGTGGACGCTGGAAACGCAAGAAAGTATAATAGGGCAACAACTTGCACCGGATTGAAAGGTTACAGATGGTGAGAAAATGAAAGCACTTCTCCAGCGGGTTACCTGCGCCAGTGTCAGTGTTGGCGGAGATACGGTGGGAGAAATCGGTCCCGGTCTGGCAGTGTTTCTCGGGGTGGCGGATGGTGACACACCGGAAGACGCTCAGTATCTGGCGCGGAAAATCGTGGAACTCCGTATCTTTGCCGATGCCGAGGGGAAATTCAATCTGTCTATTGCGGATGTAAAAGGCGAGCTTCTTTTAATAAGCCAGTTTACGCTTCTAGCCAAAACCCGCAAGGGGCGGCGTCCCAGTTTTACGAATGCGGCGTCGCCGGAACTAGCCGAAGCGCTTTTCAATCAATTTGTGACTTATACCAGAGACTCCGGTTTGAAGGTGGAGACAGGCAGGTTTCAACAGCAGATGCTTGTAGAAATCAAAAACGATGGTCCGGTAACGATAATGATAGACAGTAGCGAGCGGTTCGAGAGCCGCTCATAGTTCGGTTCTTAAATAAAATAAGGAGGTTTCTATGGGTAAGCTCAATGGTAAGGTAGCTATTATCACGGGTGCAAGCCGAGGAATTGGCAGGGCAACCGCACAAATCTTTGCGGCAGAAGGCGCTAAAGTGGTCTGTGCGGCGCGTACTCTCAATGAAGGCGACCACATGCTGGAGGGTTCTCTCCAGAGTACAGTAGCGAAAATCAAAAAATCGGGTGGAACCGCCGCTGCAGTCACAGTAGATGTGTCCAATGAGGAAAGTTGCGCCAATCTGGTGGCAGAAACTAAAAAGCTTTTTGGTCCTATCGATGTGTTGGTAAACAACGCCGCGATGACCTATTTTCTGCCGGTGGAATCATTTCCGGTCAAGAAATGGATAATATCTTTTGCCGTCAATTTTCATGGTCCTTTCATGTTGTGTCAGAAGGTCTTGCCTGATATGAAAGCGCGCAAGAAAGGGTCGATTGTCAACGTATCATCTGGAGCGGCAATCGGACCCGGGCGCGGTCCTTACAAGGGACCGGCTCCTCACGGTAGCACGCTTTACGGCGCAGAAAAAGCGGCTCTTGAGCGTTTTACCCAGGGACTGGCGGAAGAGGTGTATGGGTATGGCATTTCTGTTACCTGTGTCTCCCCTTCGAACCTGGTACCCACTCCCGGCACAATCTATCACAAGCTTGCTACCGGAATGGATGACCCGCGCGGCGAGCCGCAATCGATGATGGGGAATGCCATTCTCCTGCTGGCAACCGAGCCGCTGGACAAGGTTACGGGCCGCGTGACTTACAGTCAGGCAATCCTTAAGGAGTTCGGTTGGATAAAAGAGGGTAAGGGGCTGGGCATCGACCGCAAGGGAAGCGGTTATAGCCTGGTGTAGTATTAAATAGCTGCTCGTTAAATTATCCATCCGGGACTGGTTGCGAATATTCGCAACTACAATGGCTTGCATCCTCATCGTATGTCTGGTAAAATAAAAAAAGCATGAGATTTCCTTGGCAGAAGCCGGTTGTTAAAGTAGAAGTTCACCGTGATATGGCGGATGAATTAAGCCATCAGGGTTACCGTATGACCCCGCAGCGGCTGATGATTGTCGCCGCCATTGAAAACAGCAGTGACCATATCAGCGCTGAGGATGTTTATTCTCAGGTGGTGGCGAAATATCCCAACGTCAATGTTTCCACGGTGTACCGCACACTGGAATTATTGGAGCAGCTCGGCTTAGTGACCAAGACTGACCTTGGCGGCGGACGGGTGATGTACCACCCGGTGGAAAAAGGACACCACCATCACCTGGTTTGCCGGGAGTGCGGGACGATTATCGATATGGATGAATACGCTTTAGCACCTCTGAAAGAAACGTTGCTTCGGGAATACCAGTTTATCGCCGAACTGCGGCATCTGGGTATCCTGGGTTTATGTGTGAATTGTAAACAGAAGGCGCAGAATAAACTTGAAGAGAGTAAGCAAAATGGGTAAAGAAGAAAAAGATAACCTCAAGGCATTACTTAAATACTGGATAGCCCACAATGAAGACCACAGTGCAGAATTCAAAGAATGGGCAGAAAAAGCAAAAGCAATGGGTGAGGATGAAATCGCGCGTAATATCCAGCAGGCAGTCGAGCAGATGGACAAAGCCACTGCGCTCTTCTCGCAATCATTGAAGAAGCTGGGTGGAAAGGAGAAATAATATGTGCCTATCAAAAGCGTATGTGGAGAAGGGCGGAAAGAAAGAATTCCTGATGACCGATATTGCCTCGGTCAAAGTAGAGGACGGTAAGCTTACCCTGAAGAGTCTCTTCGGTGAGAAAAAAGAAGTGGCCGCTACTATCCGTGAGATCGATTTTACCGCCAGCCTTCTAAAACTGGAATTTTCCGGCGGAGGCGTTCCCGTAGACTAGGGGCTAAAATTTTTTAGCTTTGTACTGCAACAAGTTGCATATGCGTGTTATCGCAATGTTTGGAAGATTAATAAGGAGGCTTCCGATAAGTTTATATTCAATTAACAGATAACGACCAGTAAATTGCAACTGTAATTAACGAGATTCCTTGTAACTTAAGGAGGTTATATCGCTCATGAAAAAAATTCACGTCATTTTGTCTTTCATTCTTGTTTCTATTGTTGTCCTCAGTATGCTTGTTGGCGGTTGTTCAACGGATACCACTTCAAAATTCAAAGTGGTGACTACTACTGCCCTCATCCAGGAGATTGTTGAACGGGTCGGGGGTAATTATGTCAGTGTGAGTAACGTCATCCCGCCGGCACAATGTCCTGGGCATTTCGATGTCAAACCGGGAGATATTCAGAGCCTTGCTACCGCTGACCTGTTCCTTATGCACGGCTGGCAGGGAGAAAAGTTTTCTCAGTCACTGATTGATTCGGTAAATAATACTACACTCAGCGTGATTAAAATAAACATCAGCGGCAACTGGATGAATCCGCCGACACAGATACTGGCGGTAGATGAAATTGTCAAGATTCTTTCTGACGCCGATAATGAACATAGTTCAGCCTATCAGAAGGCGGCGGACGAATATAAGAAAAAGATTACCGCAAAAGAGACCGAGATAAAAGGAAAGCTGGATAAAGTCAATCTTTCCGCTGTCAACGTGCTGGGTTCTGCAATGCAGATAGATTTCCTCCAGTGGGTTGGTCTTAATGTGGTTGGCACATACGGAGAAGCAGATTCACTGACCCCGCAGGTAGTCAAGGACCTGGTGGACAAAGGAAAGGCGTCAAAGGTATCATTGGTTATTGATAACCTTCAGAACGGGGCAGATGTCGGGAAAGGAATCGCCGAAGAACTCGGTGCCAAAAGAATAACAATCTCTAATTTTCCCGGAGGTTTTGCTAACACCGAAACCTGGGAAAAAGCGATCGATTATAATATCAGCCTTTTGCTCGATGCGATCAAGTAGTTTGGGGTTTTTAAGTGTCAGAAGTGGTTATCCAGATAGAGAATGCGATTGTCTCCTACCGTGAGGATGTGGCTCTACAAGGGGCTTCTCTCAAGGTGGAAGCCGGTGAATTTGTCGGCGTCATCGGACCTAACGGCGCCGGCAAGACAACTCTGCTCACTGTAGTTAACGGCTTAGGTAAGCTTGTCAGCGGCAGAGTTATGGTGCTTGGGAAGCCGGTCGTCAATGGTGGTCAGCACGAATTAAGAAGACAGGTGGGTTATGTTGCCCAGATAGAAAGAATCGACCCGCGGATGCCGATGAGCGTTCGTGAGGTTGTGATGGTCGGTCGTTATGGCTTGCTGGGCTTGTTTCACCGACCCGGTAAACACGACTGGACAATTGTAGATGAGGCGCTGGAAATGGTCGGAATGACTCACCTGACGAGCCGTCCTATCGGGCATCTTTCAGGTGGCGAACAGCAGCGAGTTTCTATTGCCCGGTGTTTGTCCCAGGAACCTAAAATATTCCTGCTGGATGAGCCGACTGCTTCCCTTGACTGGAAAGCGCAGACGGAGATACTGGAACTGGTAAAGCGCATTCATGATGAGCGGCACCTGACGACTCTGTTTGTGACGCATGACCTGGATGCTCTGCCGCATACCTGTGACCGTGTGGTGCTGATGAAAGATGGTGTAATCGTGGGTGATGGCGCTCCCGATAAGCTAATCTCCAGCGAAAGCCTCAGTCATCTCTATAATTTACCCCTGTCCGTGGTCGAGGAACGGCATCCCCATATTCATATGAGGAAGTCCTGATTTGGATTTATCAATCTTTGGCTATCAGTTTATGCAGAATGCCATGCTGGCGGCTTTTCTCGGCGGTATTGCCTGTGCCGTCATCGGTGTTTTTGTCGTGCTTTTGCATATGTCTTTTATCGGGGTAGCGATGTCCCACGCTGCTTTTGCCGGCGCGCTTTTTGGTTTGCTGGTTGGCGTCAATCCTCTGATTACTGCCTTTGCCTTCAGTCTCATTGCCGCACTGGTTATCGGCCCTCTGGCTGACCGTGGTGAGTTGAACCCCGAAACCTCGCTGGGAGTAATCTTTTCGTTGATGCTGGGATTAGCATTTCTCTTTATGGGGTTGAACCCCAGTACCAAGTCATCAGCCCTTGAATTACTCTGGGGGAGCATTCTGACAGTAACACATAGCAACGTGATACTACTGGCAGTGGTGGCAGTCGTTGTTGTAGGGCTGGTCGTTGCTTTCTTCAAGGAAATTCAAGCCACTGTGTTTAATCGCCATATTGCCCTCGCAGTGGGTTTGCCGGCAACGGCAATTTTCTACGGCGTATTGTTTCTCACCGGCGCCACGGTTACGGCGTCACTTAGCTCCATTGGCGGCCTGCTCATCTTCAGCCTAATTCTTAACCCTGCCGCTGCGGCATACCAGTTGACCTACAATATGAAGAAAATGTTTCTGCTGGCGGCGATTTTCGGCGTGCTCTCCGGCTGGACAGGTCTTCTCTTATCATATCTTTTCAATATCCCCAGCGGCGCCACCATCGTGGTGACTTCTTCGGTAATTTTCATGCTCTCCGCTCTCTTTTCCCCGAAGAGAAAGGTCAAAAAATGGCAAGTAAAATCTGTTACCGGTAATTCAAGGATGGAGAAATGATTAAAGCCTTTTTTAACGAGCGTGCTGATAACTGGGACAAGAATGCCACAGAGCAAGACACCTCGAAACTGGAGCAAATGGCGGCACGGCTGAAAATTGAGACTGGCGCTACGGTGCTGGATGTTGGCACTGGCACCGGGATATTCCTGCCCTACTTACTGAAAAAGGTGGGGGCAAAAGGGAATATAATCGCTCTGGATATTGCGGAAAAGATGCTGGCAAAGGCAAAATCTAAAGGCTTTAAGGGAAATATTAGATATCTCTGTGCCGATGTCATGTCAATCCCTATGGATGGTGAGTTCTGCGATGCTGTCGTCTGTTATTCCAGCCTGCCCCATTTCCCGGATAAACCGAAAGCGATGCTGGAGATGAAACGTATCCTGAAAAAAGGCGGGCGGGTGTTTATCTGCCATACTTCAAGTCGGGAGCACATTAACCACATTCACCACAGTATTCCGGTAGTACAGAATGACCTGCTCCCCGATGCGATTGAAATGACAATGTTATTATCAAATGCCGGATTTACGGAGATTCAGGTAGAAGATACTGCGGAAAGTTACCTGGCATGTGGACGCAAGCCGTGGTAGCCGTTCACCTTGTCATTCCTGCCCCGTATCAGAGTACGGGGTAAACTCCAGCGGGAATCCATATAACAAGTGCGTGTTTATTAATACCGTCTGTCTTAATTATCGGGGAAGCCAATCTGGATTCCGTATCAAGTACGGAATGACAATTTAATAAGGTTGGAATTCTAGGCTTATGTCCAGTGCTTTCGATGAGTGAGTTAAAGCCCCAATTGAGATAAAATTCACACCCGTCTCTGCGATTTTACGCACATTCTCCAGAGAGATGCCGCCGGAAGCCTCTGTTTTTATCTCTGCGGGTATCTTTTTCACAGCGCGGCGCATCTGTGCGGGGCTCATATTATCGAGCATAATGATATCCGCGCTGGCAGAAACTGCCTCCCCAACCTCTTTAAGGTTGGTGACTTCCACTTCAATTTTGATACCCTTCGGGGCATTAGCTTTAGCGATGGTAACGATTTCTTTTAGATTGATACCTTGAGCGCGTAAAGTTGCCAGGTGATTGTCTTTAATGAGGATGCCATCACTCAGGTTGAAGCGGTGATTCAGCCCGCCGCCCATAGACACGGCATACTTTTCCAGCAGTCTCATACCGGGAGTGGTCTTCCGCGTGTCCAGAATGTCAACCTTCAGGTCGCTGACAAGAGCGACATATGAGGCAGTCCGGGTAGCGATGCCACTGAGCTTTTGCAGGAAATTAAGCGCCGTGCGTTCGGCTTTCAGAATACTACGGGCGTTGCCGGTAACGGTGGCGATAGCATCTCCCGGTTTCAATTTTGCCCCGTCTCTGATTGATGTCTTGAACTTAAGTGAGGGGTCAACCTTGATGAAAATCAGTTTAGCGATGTCAATGCCTGCCAGCACGCCGTCAGCCTTGGCGGTGAGAGTGGCTTTTGCCTTTTGCTTCGCCGGGATGAGCAGTTCGCTGGTAACGTCACCGGCGCCGGTATCCTCATTCAGTGCCAGGTCAATCAAGGTGCTAAGCTGGTTTTCTGTGATGGCGAGATTGTTTTTAGTCATTTAAATTCTCCACCAGTTCTTATGCATAAGTATAGAGCATCCCGGCTTGATTAGTCACACTAGCCCCCAATTTCTTTCAGAGCTTTCTCCAAATCTTCCGGTAGCGGTGATTCGAATTCCACAAATTTGCCGCTGGACGGTAAGCGGAATCCGATTCTATGAGCGTGCAGGAACTGGCGGTCCAGATGGGCGGATTTCATGCCGTAGGTCGTATCGC
>JAQTPO010000067.1 GCA_028712845.1 Dehalococcoidales bacterium
CATTCAGTGCATATACATTGCCATCGAGACAGGGAGCATAAACAATGCCATTGAGCACTAAAGGCTTTGCCCAGAACCAGTTTTGCGGACTGGTTTCGTCTTTACCGGTTGTTGGAAATTCCCATACCAGGTTACCGGTAACGGCATCCAGCGCATAGAACTGACGGTCATAATCGCCGATATAAACCTTGCCGTCATAGACAACCGGCGTGGAGCTTATGGCGCCAGCGGTTTCATATTCCCACATCTTTGTGCCATCGGTGCCATTCAGAGCGTAAACCTTTTTATTGAGACCTCCGATATAAAGGGTGTTGCCATCGATAATTGGCGCTGACCAGACTTTTCCGCCGATGTTATAAGTCCATTCTTTATACAGACCATCGGCATTCAGCGCATAGACTGTACCGTTGGAAGTGGCGAAGTAAACTCTATCGTTCGCAACAATTATTCCGCCGATGATTGCCCCACTCATTGTGCCCTGACGCGGATACAGCCATTCAGGGTCTTCACGTAAGGCATTATCGGCAAAAGAGTAACCTGATATTTTGCCATCGGACCCGCCGACATAAACTATCTGTCCCCGCACCGCCGGCGAAGCATATATTACTACAGATGAAGATGATTGCCCTCCACAGGAAGACGGCAAACAACTCAGTCCACCGGATGCAGGCATCGCCAGTTGTACAGGGTCGCCGAGGATTGTGCCGGTGCTTGCCTCGATGGCTATAATCTTACCGGTCATGGAAGCCACGAATAACTTGCCGTCAGATACCGCACCGCCTGCCCAACCGCTGGAAACCGCAGTTCCCATACAACCGGTAACAACCAATGCTCCTAAAATAAGCACTGAAAGGGCAACTAGAATTATTTTATGTTTAATACTCACTTAATTATTAGCTCCAATATAGTTACGTTATGGCACCGGGTCATAACCGCCAGGATTGAAAGGATTACAACGGGCGATGCGTTTCGTTCCCATCCAGATGCCCTTAAAAATACCATAGCGATTAATCGCCTCGTAAGTGTATTCGGAACACGTCGGCGTGAAACGGCAGGATGATGGAAGTACCCGCGATATAGTAGATTGATACATTTTAATCAAACTTAAAGCGAACTCTTTCACTTTATTTCACTAACTAAGTGCCGTCGGTTTTGTCTCCAGCGCCCTTGCCCGTGATAATAGGTTAGCCACAGCTTCTTTCAGTATCGCGTAGTCTGTTCCGGCTGAAGCCGGGCGGGCGATAAAAACTAAATCCCAGCCTGGTTTAATGGCTGTTAGACGGGTAATCTCACGGAGTAATCGCTTCACCCTGTTTCTAACGACCGCACTGCCTATTTTTTTACTTACCGAGAAACCGCATCTGGAAACGGGAAGCTCGTTACGCGAAGCTCTCAATATCAGCAGGTCACATGCCCACGAGCCACCTTTTGCATAAACCAGGGCGTACTGTTCTGGTTTGGTGAGGTGTTCTATTCCTCCCGTGGTGTTCCTCCCGATAATGTCATGCTCAGACCACGGTCAGACGTTTACGGCCTTTCAGACGCCTTGCTTTCAAAACATCCTGCCCACCCCGGGTGCTCATTCTCTTGAGAAAGCCGTGTTCACGCTTCCGCGGTATTTTCTTCGGTTGATAAGTTCTTTTTGTTGCCACGCTAACTTTACCTCAAATTCTAGTTACGGAGTCGGCTGTTGTGGACTCGGGTTCGGACTGGCGGCCTGGCTGGCAATCGGTCCTGTGAAGACATGGTCGGCAACATATGGCAGTAATGCCAGATGCCGTGCCCGCTTGATTGCAGTTGCAATGGCACGCTGATGTTTGGCACAAGTCCCGGTGCGGCGGCGCGGGTCAATTTTAGCCCGGTCCGACACATAATTCCGCAGTTTTTCAGGATTCTTGTAGTCAATGACTTCATTTTTATTAGCGCAGAAGAAACACACCTTGCGCTTGGGCACATACCGTGTCCGGTTGGTTCTCATCATTCTTGGTCTGGCTGTTGTTGGTCTTTCTCTTGTCGTCACTGTTTCTGAACTCCATTAAACATTAAAAAGGAATATCGTCTGGCTCAACTTCGCCAGGTTGTTCGACTTCTTCCGTTTTGACTTCACCGGCGGCGGGCGCTCCCTGTCCTTGTCTATCAAGGAACTTCACCCTATCCGCAATAATTTCATTACGCGCGCGCTTCTGTCCATCCTGTCCTTCCCATGTGCGCAAGCGCAATCTGCCTTCAACATAGACCAGTCTGCCCTTGGTCAGGAACTGGTTGCATTGCTCGGCAAGTTTACCCCAGGCGACCACGGAAAACCACTCGGTTTCCTCACGGCGCTCGCCTTCTGCCGTGGTGTATCGCCAGTTAGTGGCAATACGAAACGAGGTTACCGGCCGACCGCTCGGGGTAAAACGCATCTCCGGCTCACTCCCCAGATTACCGATTACCGTCATCCTGTTGATACTCACCATAATCCCACAACTCCTTAAGACCCTACCGAGTGTCCGGGGAAAAGGTCATACTCCTCTAACCAAGTTTGACCAGAAGATGACGCAGGACATCCTCAGATATTTTAAGGCTGGTTTCCAGTTCTCGATTTTGATTAGGTTTCATTGTGAATTTAAGCAGGATGTAGTTTCCCTCACGGGCACGCTTGATGGGATAGGCAAGCCGTCTTTTACCCCACGGTTTGGTGTCTGCTATGACGCCGCCTTTCCCTGTGATGAATTTTTTGATATTCTCAGTTGTGGCGGTGAGTTTTTCTTCTGATAAGTCAGGTTTGAGAATAACAGTCAATTCGTATTCATTTAATTTTTCTTGAGTATCTGCTTTTTCAGTTACCATCTACTAATCCACCAACAAAATATAGATTTGATTTCTTAAGACACAATAATATAGCATACTACAACAAGTGGTCATAAGACAAGTGCCACCCTAAAATAACCCATTCATTAGCTTGACAGCAATGAGCCGACCTTGATAGACTTTTACTGGGTGCGAGACCCGAACAGAGGGTTTTGTCTCTCTGGAGTTACACGGCCTGTTGGTGCAGCGGTTTAGCATATCTCCCTGTCACGGAGAAGATCGCGGGTTCGAATCCCGCACAGGTCGCCAGCAAAATCATCAAATAAACTGTTAAGGCAGGAGCTTTCTGGAAGGAATCGAGATTGCCCGCAAGGCAGTAGAAGCCGCTACGGAAAAACAAGCCTCAGACATCGTTCTGCTGGATGTCAGCAAGGTTTGCAGTTTCGCCGATTACTTTGTAGTCTGCAATGGCGAAAGCGCCCGCCAGTTAGAGGCAATCGGTGAGGAGATTGAGCAAACCTTGAAAAAGGCAGGTGTTCGTCCTCTCCACATCGAAGGCACAGCAAGCTCCGGCTGGATGCTATATGATTACGGTGACGTTCTTATTCATGTCTTCGCTCCCGCGGAGCGCGCCTTTTATCAACTCGATGAATGCTGGATTCAAGCTGTTCCCGTCGTCAGAATTCAGTAGTTGAAAATTTCCTTATCTTTGAAGAAGAGCTTGATTTCTTTTGCCGCATTTTCCGGCGAATCCGAACCGTGTACCGCATTATTCTGAATGTCCAGCCCGAATTCAGCCCGGATGGTGCCTTTTTCCGCTTTCTTGGGGTCGGTAGCGCCCATCGTTTTTCTTATCCGCTCGATGGCGTTTTCACCCTCAAAAACGATAGCGACGATGGGTGCGGAAATGATGTATTTGACCAGGTCATTAAAGAATGGTTTGCCCTCATGGACGGCATAGTGGCGTTTTGCCAGCGCTTCATCCATATGGAGCATTTTTAGCGCTGCGGTTTTTAATCCGCATTGTTCAAAACGGCTGATAATAGCTCCCGCCAGGTTTCTTTTCATGGCATCAGGTTTGACAAGTACCAGAGACCTTTCCATATTATTTTTATCGACTCCTTTAATTATTATTATCTAGCGCGATTAAAAAGTTCTTCGATGGTTTGTACGTTTATTTCTTTCAGGCTATCGACGATGATATCCGCCCCGGACAAACTTTCCCGGGTGCAGGTGTTGGTGATAGCGATGCAATGCATTCCTCCGCTTTTAGCCGCCCTGACACCCGCCACCGCATCCTCCATCACGACGCAATTCTGCGGTGTGACGCCTAACTTTTTGGCGGCAAGCAGGAATCCCTGCGGGCTGGGTTTGCCCTCTGTGACGTCTTTCCCCGAAATAAGCAGTTCGAAAGATGTTTTTATCTTCAGTGTTTCCGTGATTAGCAAGATGTTCTCGATGGGGGTGGAAGATACCACGGCAAGCTGGAACCCTGCCCCGTGGAGCGATTCGATTAATTCCACCACACCCGGAAGCGCCTTGATGGTGCCCTTGATAAACCGGCGGAATGTTTTTTCTTTCTCTTTGCCGATGGCGTCCAGTTCTTGCCAGGATATATCCTTGCCTAATAACTTGGGGATGATTTCCTCGTTCCTCCGCCCGAAGGAATACTTGAAATCATCTTCCGTGAAGTCCCTGCCCCGCTTCGCAAAGGTCTCCTGCCAGGCAAGCTTATGCGGAAGGGCGGAATCGACAATCGTTCCATCCAAATCCCAGAGAACGGCGTATCGGCTGTCAGGAGTCACGGTTTTCAAGCGTTTTCTCCCGTTTTTCCGTATCAGGTTTGGAATCAACCACAAAATGAGTGGCAGTCCCCTCGGCGGCAATGGCGCCATCTTTCAGGTAAATGGTGGCTTTGGACTGGATGAGCTTGCGGGTTTTCTTAGTGACGGAAGCAGTGATGACCATCGGTTGGTTGATGGGAATCATATGGGTTAATTTAGTCTCCAGCCGGGCGGTCACGCAGTTCACGCCGTATTGTGCGGTGGCGTGACTCATCGCCTCATCGAGGATACAGGCAGTGATGCCGCCGTGGAGGTAGCCGGGCCAGCCCTGATATTGCTCACCGGGTGTGAATTCAGCCCGAACACCTTGATTGTCAGGCTGGAATTTTAATTTCAAGCCGACGGGGTTGTCCTGCCCACAACCGAAGCACTGTTTATATTCCTGGAGTATATTGAGTTTTACCTGAGGCCAGTTAGACATTTCTTATCTATATTAACACTTTTCAGGATGGCGCTTCACTGGGGGATATTGAGGGGCAGAGAAGTAGCGACTAGTGTGTCTAATATTTCACACCGCTATTATTAGCTTTAGCGATAAACATCTTTACGATGACCGACTTTTACTACCCAGATGGAAAGCTCTTTATCCTGAATTGAATATACGATACGGTATTTTCCCTGACGCAGACGGTACCTTTCCTGTCCGGTTAATTTTTCACAGCCTTGAGGTCGTGGCTCTTTGGTTAGTAATTCAATACGATGGAGAAGCTTTTTTACATCCTTTTTGGGGATTGCCCCGAAGTCTTTTTCTACTGATTGCCGGAAATAGATTTTATATTCTGCCATCTTTCTTTAGCCTTTTGACCATTTCGTCGTAGCTAATCAGACGTTCATTTTCCCTTTCTTCAAATGCCGCAATATCTTCGGCATCTTCTGCAAGAGACTCTCTCACGGCATCATTTATTAGTTCTGTTACGGACCGGGAGATTGTAACTGCTTTCAAGCGTAGCGCCTTATGCAAATCGGGGTCTAAATATATAGTGGTTCGTTTGGTTTGAGTAGTCATAATAACACCTCCTGAAGCTAGATTACTATAACATAATAACATAATGATGTCAATATGTCTATCAGTAGCAATTGTCCAGAAGATAGAGTGGAAATGCTCTCGAATTAATCAGTTTACTCTTTTTTAGGCGCCCCTATCGGCGGACGGCGGAGGTAGATTGGCTGTAGAGTGGCGGCGTTATCAACTTTTCCGGCTTGTAACCGCTGGTGTCCCAGTTCCGCCAGAAAGCCGGCGCGTCTTATATCGGTTATTGCCGGAGGAATGACGGCTTTCTCTTCGAGTAGTGCCTTGAGCTGGTCGGCAATCGCCGGCACATATTCACCGCAAAACAAGGTCTTTTTAATTGTTTGTGAACAGAGATGCTCGATAGTCACAATATCTGCCGCAACCAGTTGTTGCCACCTGCCATATTTTTTCTGATATGTCGCCGTGGCAATCTCGCTTCTGCCTGCATTAAAGATAGCGCAGACCGGCAGACCTGTTTCCGCATATTGATAAGCGGCAACTTCCAGACTATTGATGCCGATAATCGGTATTCCCAGACTGAAGGCAAGTCCTTTGGCGGCGCTGACGCCGACTCTCAAACCGTTAAAACTGCCGGGACCCAGTGCCACAATAATGGCGGCGAGCGCTTTCTGATTGGTTTTTGTCAGTTCAAAAAGATGCGCCAAATTTGGTAAGAGCTGTGTGGTATGATTCTGCCCGGAACGCCAGGTAAGTTCAGCCAGCGTGGTTTCATCGCGTACCAGCGCCAGGCTGGCGGTATCGGTCGAGGTATCTATTGCCAGTAGCACTTATTTGCCTCCCTGCGGACAAGGAATCGAGTTCTTTAGTCGTTTTACCAGTCTGATGTAGCGCTCTCCCTTCGGTTCGATAACGAAATTGCGCTCATTATCCGAGACATAATCAATCTTAATCAGAAGGTGGTCGTCCGGTAATACCGTCAATCCTTTATTCGCCCATTCGATGACGCACACGCCCTTACCGTACAGGTAGTCGTCCAGCCCGAGGTCGCTAATCTCGGCAATGTTGTCCAGGCGGTAGAAATCCATGTGATAGAGCGGCAGGCGTCCATGCAGTTCACGCATAATGACAAAGGAAGGGCTGAGCGTATATTCCTGAATATCGAGTCCCCATGCAATGCCCTGCGTGAGGCAGGTCTTGCCGGCGCCCAGTTCCCCGATAAGCAAAAATATATCCCCGGGTTCAGCCAGCCTACCGATACTCATACCGAGTTGCTGGGTCTGTTTCGCACTATGAGTGACTAATTTAAGTGTATTCATATCATTTTCCGCGATTGTCATACTGAGTCCCGATGCAGTCGGGACGAACGTATCTCATGGCGGGGAAGCCCATCCACCCGGAGATTGCTTCGCTATGCTCGCAATGACATTTCTAAACAGTTTAACTTTCCTTTGTGTTATTGGTGAAATGGTCCCAGCCTGTCTTCTTTAAATTAAATTGTTTGCCTTGACTATCGACCAGTGTTACCCTGCCGACTTTTTCAGCCGTGATTTCCCCGATGACCGTCACCGGACACGGAATCGTTTTTTTAACTTTATTCATCACCCGCGGGCTGGCGGTGAAAAGCAACTCGTAGTCCTCACCGCCGGTTAAAGCCAGTTCCAGCGCCTGCTTACCAAAACATTCTTTGACTGCCGCTGCCACCGGCACGAGGTCGATATTAATCTGGGCGCCGACTTTACTTTCCTGGCAGATGTGTGTCAGGTCACCTACCAGTCCATCGCTGATATCCATACCGCATTTGACACTATTCTCTACGAGAAGCCGTCCTTCAGTAAGGCGCGGGAATGGTTTGAGGTGTGCTTGTCCGAGTTGTGCCATCGATTTCGAGGCAAATTTAAGGTGTTTGGTCAGCATTGCCAGTCCGGCGGCAGATGCACCCAGGTAGTTGGTGACGGCGATTTGTTCGCCGGGTTTTGCGGCTGAGCGTCTGAGAAGGTGTTTATTATTTGCACCGGCGCTTCCCAGAACGGTGACGCTGATAAAAACAAAAGGAGAGCTGACGGTATCCCCGCCGACGATGGCGACACCGCACTTGTTTGCCAGTTCCAGCATCCCCTTATAGAGGGTAATGACATCCTCCACATCCGTACTGCCCGGCAGTCCCAGAGAAACCAGAGCATAAAGGGGCAAGCCGCCCATTGCGGCAATATCGCTGAGATTGACTGCCAGTGATTTCCAACCGAGTTCTTCCCATTTAGTGTATGACAACGAGAAGTGAATATCCTGGACGAGCGAATCTACCGTCGCCATCTGAATGGAATTGTCGCTGAGATAGGCAGTAGCATCATCGCCGATGCCCGCAATCAGCCGACGCCAGGCTTCTCTTTCTTTGTTTTCGGCTTTGTCAGCCATCCGGGAAAGCCGCTTAATCAGCCCGAACTCCCCGATTTCCGAGACCTTCATAGCGGAATTATAACACAGGAATGAGATGAGGGGAAAAAGGTATTCGGTAAAAAGAAGCCCCTTTCTTTGCAGCAAGGGGCTTCTCAGTAAATCGTGATGAATCAGGACTAGGGATGTGCCATAATAGCGCCGTCAACAAACAGGAACTGTCCGGAAACGAAGTCGGTAGCATCCGAAGCCAGATAGACCACCAGTGGTCCAATTTCCTCCGGTTTGCCGTAACGCTTTAAGGGCAGATAGCGTAAAATGCTCTCGTCAATCTCTTTATCGGAACCGGCGAACCATCCCGTGCCGATGGCATTGACGGTGATGCCTTTTTCCGCCCACTCCAGAGCCAGCGCCCGTGAAAGTTCCAGCACGGCGCCCATAGAGGTACAGTAAGCCGTACCGTTGACAATGCCTCTTTCTGCCAGGCAGGAGATGATATTGATGATTCTACCCTTTTTCTGGGCAAGCATCTGTTTCCCTACCGCCCGACAGCTACTCACTACTGAATTCAGGTTATAGTCCATAGCCTTCTGCCAATCAGCGTCTTTCATCTCCAGGAACGGCGCGAAGAATGTGATATCGGTGGCATTTACAAGTACATCGATTTTTCCCAGTTCGGCAATGGCTTGCTGAATGCTTTTCTGTATTTGCTGCGGGTTCGAAATATCGGTGGAATAAACAGAGACTTTTCTGCCGGCTTTGCGAGCCAATTCTACCGTCTCATCCAGTTTCGGCGATTTTTTGGCGATGATGGCAATGTCCGCCCCGGCAGATGCCAGCGCGTCGACTACCGCTTTGGTCCAGAATTTACTCTCTCCGACAACGATGGTTTTTTTACCATTCAGAACAAAATCTTTAGCCGTCATGCCAGTGCCTCCTTCAGTGTCATTGCCGGCGCATAGCCGGTGGTGGCATAGCCTCCGGTCAAACCGGCGCCGTCCGCCGGGAAAAGCCCGCCGCTGATATAATCCGAGGCATCGGAGACGAGGAACAGCGCCATGTGCCCGATGTCATCCGGCACGCCGGCATGTCCCACCGGGATGAATAGTTTTCTCTTGCCGGCGGCTCTGGCTTCAGCCATACATTTTTGCATTTCAGGGGGTTGGTTATCGAACGTATCGACAAAGCCGGGCACGATGCAGTTCACCCGGATATTATAAGGCGCCAGGCTGGTGGCTAAGACGCGGGTTAACTGGAGGACACCACCTTTCGCCGTTGCGTACATATAAAGGTCGCGCTGTCCCCGGTAACCTTCTCCGGAGGCGACATTGATAATCTTGCCGCTTTTCCGGTCAGCGAAATACTTGCTGACGGCGCGGGAGCAATAAAAAGCGCTGGAAAGATTGACATCGATGCCGCGGCGCCACTCCGCATCGCCGATGTCCCAGATGGGTTTGGGAGGGTCGCTTCTTACGATGCCCGCGTTATTGATGAGGGCGTCAATCCTGCCCATTTCGGCGAGGGCGCGCTCTATCAATTTATTCACCTGAGTGGAATCGGTGACATCGGTGGAGATTGGCAGGCTTCTTACACCTAGTTTGCGTACTTCCTGTGCGGTTTCTTCGAGGGGCCCGATGCGCCGGGCGGCAACCACGATGTCCGCTCCCTCTTTTGCCAGATTAAAACACATAGACCTGCCGAGTCCTGTGCCGCCGCCGGTGATGACGACAACCTTGCCTTCCAGAGTTCCTTTTTGTGGACTCATAAGATAAGCCTCCTTCCTCAATCATTCATTTCACAGAGAGATGGGTGATGGAGCGGAAGACGAGGTTCGAACTCGCGACCTCCTCCTTGGCAAGGAGGCGTTCTACCACTGAACTACTTCCGCAGGTGGTGCCGAGGCCCAGAATCGAACTGGGGACACGTAGATTTTCAGTCTACTGCTCTACCGACTGAGCTACCTCGGCACGGCAACAAGACTTATTGTATATTTTGATGGGAAACGGTGTCAAGCAGAGGTTGCACGTATGCCTGCTGCGAGTCCCGGCGCAATCGGGACAAAGTAATCCCCCGTATCATTCTGGAGAAGTCCAGAATCCAGTTGTAGCTTTCCGGGATCACAGCCTGCGATGTAATGACAGTTGTGAAGATGTCTCTCTTTGATTCTTGGCATATGTTTATAATATGATATTGTTTCATACTTGTGGAGGATGACTGGATGACCGAACCCTTGTTAGTCGATGAAAGCCGCAAGAAAATACTCGGTATGCATCCGAATGTTTTCTTTATGGGCATGGTAAGCTTGCTGACCGATATCGGCAGTGAGCTGATTTTTACTCTTGTCCCGCTCTTTCTGAGGAACATACTGGGCGCCACCTCTACGATGGTCGGTCTGGTAGGCGGCATATCGGAAAGCGCCGATTCCTTCTTCCGTATTTTCAGCGGCTGGCTCAGCGATAAAAGCGGCAAGCGTAAACCGCTGGCGGTGCTGGGTTATGGTTTTTCTACTCTTGCCAAGCCTTTTATGCTCATTGCGAATACCTGGGGCGCAGTAGCGGGCATCAGATTCGG
>JAQTPO010000212.1 GCA_028712845.1 Dehalococcoidales bacterium
TTATTAAAGAATGGGGCGGCAAGCTCCCTATTGCGCTTATTTACCCCAACTCCTACTACATCGGTATGTCCAATCTTGGCATTCAGGCAATCTACCGCTTTATTAACGACTATCCTGACGCTGTCTGCAAGCGGGTTTTCCGGGAGCCCAAAGACCCCAGTGATGTTCTGCCGCTGGCAATGGAATCGCAGCGTCCTCTGACCGATTTCGCGGTTCTCGCCTTTTCCGTCAGCTATGAGTTGGACTACTTTAACATCATCCAAGTCCTGAGAGCCGCAGGAATTCCCCTGTATGCCAAAGACCGCAATGAAACACACCCGCTGATAATTGCCGGCGGTCCCTGCATTACCACCAATCCGATACCGCTCGCGCCCTTCTTCGACTGCCTGTGTATCGGTGAGGCGGAGGCAATCCTGCCGGAAATGCTGCCGGTCTTAAGAGACGGTGCATCAGAAAAACGCGATGAGCTACTAAAAAAGCTGGCAACTTTACCCGGTGTTTATGTGCCGCGCTATACCGGTAAAGCCGTTGTCCGTCAGCGGGTAGCTGATTTAAATAATGTCCCGGTCCATTCTATCGTACTCACCAGAGACACTGAGCTCGGTGATATGTACCTGATTGAGGTGGAGCGGGGGTGTAACTGGGGATGCCGGTTTTGCCTTGTCAGTAACTGTTACAGACCGATGCGTTTCCGGTCAGTGGACAGCCTTTTGGAACAGGCAGAAACCGGACTGAAATACCGTAAGCGGCTGGGGTTAATGGGTCCGGCGGTAACCGACCATCCTAATATAGACGAACTGGCAGCAAAACTGCATGATATGGGCGCTGAGCTATCTGTCAGTTCTTTGCGAATCAAGCCACTATCGCCTGTAGTGCTGGGAGAAGTAATTGAAGGTGGAACGAACACCGTGGCGCTTGCCCCGGAGGCAGGCGCACAACGGCTCCGCGATGCCATCGGGAAACGCATCGATGAGGACGATATTTTGAAGGCAGTGGAAAAGGTCGCCGCGCAGGGCATCAAACAGCTCAAGCTCTATTTTATGATTGGTCTGCCTACCGAGACCGACGAGGACATCGAAGCCATCGCCGGACTGTCCGTCAGGTGCAAAGATATTTTCGATAAAAAACAATCGTGGAGCCGCATCACACTTACGATTGCGCCATTCGTACCGAAGGCAGGCACGCCCTTCCAGCGGGAAGGAATGGCACCACCGGACACAATGAAACATCGTCTATCTCTCCTGAAAAACAAACTGCCGTCAAAAGGCATCAGCGTCAAGAATGAGAGCCTGGAATGGAGCGAAGTGCAGGCGGTTTTATCACGCGGCGATGAGCGACTGGCTGATGTGCTGGCAGATATAGAGAAGCTCTCTCTTGCCCAATGGCACAAGGCAATGCAAAAAGCCGGACTGGACATTGATTTCTACGCTCATCAGAAGTGGGATGCAGGGCAGAAACTACCGTGGGATGTGATTGAATCCTAGCAAATCTGTCATTCTGGACTTGATATTTGGATTCCTGCCCCCGTATCGAGTACGGGGCAGGCTTCGCAGGAATGACAATACGAGTTGGTATTGACATCAGGCAATAGCTATCATATCCTGTAATTATTCATTTCTTAAGGAGGTCTATATGGGCGGTTATTTCAGAATTCTGGCGGCAATCCCGGGTTTCTTTTTGAGTTCTCTTTTCGTAATGCTGCTCTGGAATGCGAATATTGGGAAATTCTTTACCGCAGTGCTAGTGCAGGATATCAGCTATGCAAAAGCAATGCTGATTACCATTACTTTGTGGCTGGCGGTGGCGCCTTTAGCCGCAGTCGGGAAACACGAGTGGTTCGTAAAACACTGGCACTAAGTAATTTATCATTCTGGTCTTCACGGGAATGACAAAGTGAACTAAATACCCTTCGCCCACTTAACCGCATTCTGGAAAATGGGAAAACCGTCGCCGTATTTCCTGACTCCCAACCTTGTCCACTGCGGGTGCTGCGTGCCGAGGATATGGTCTTCCGGATGAGGCATCAAGCCGAAAATTCTACCCGAATCATCGCAGATGCCGGCAATGTTATTAACCGAACCGTTGGGATTAAAAGGATAACCGGCATTCCTATTGCCTTGCTCATCCATATAATAGACGGCAATATTCTTCTCTGTGATAGCTTTCAAATCACCGGCAAATTTGCCTTCCCCGTGCGCCACCGGGACGTACATGCTTTCCATCCCTTTGGTAAAAACGCAGGGGCTTTTCTGATTCACACCAAGATAAACCCAGCGGCATTCGAACCTGTTGGAATCGTTATTGGTCAGCGTAACGCTGGGAGTTTCACCTTGCCTGACACGCGGCAGAATACCGGACTTCACCAGCACCTGAAAACCGTTGCAGATGCCCAGCACCAGCCTTCCATCATCGACGAATTTCAGCATGTCCTCGCCGAACTTCAGTTGCAACTGGTTGGCAAGCACCTTGCCGCTGGCAATATCATCACCGTAGCTGAAACCGCCGGGGATGACAAAAATCTGGTAATCGAACAGGTTGCATTCGCGGCGAATCAACTGGTTTACGTGCGCCAGCGTGACTTCAGCGCCTGCCAGTTCAAAGGCATAGACAGCTTCACCATCACGGTTTGTACCCGGAGCACGTACGACCAACGCTTTTACTTTACTCATTTCTAGATTCTTACTTTACGTTAATTTCCTTATCAG
>JAQTPO010000068.1 GCA_028712845.1 Dehalococcoidales bacterium
GGGGCAAATTCTGCTAAAAAAATACTACAACAAAGAGCCAATGGAACCCCTAATATCATTGCACCCAGGGTAACTAATACTGTACCGACAATCATCGGAAAAATCCCGAACTGACCTAGACTGGGTGCCCATTTCATCCCAAAAACAAATTTGAAAAACCCTACTTTAGCAATAAGGGGTACCCCTTCTACAAAAATGAAAATGGTGATGAGTGCCAGCACTGAAAGGGCTGAAAGCGCAATAATGAAGAAGAGGCTTTGGGGAATCTTTTCTCCAAAATTCTTCATTTTCATGGATTAACCCCCGTGGTAACGAGTCCCTCGGCATTCAATAATTCCCTGCCTTTTTCTGACAGAGTAAAATCGATAAAATCTTTAATCAATCCGGCAGGTTCTTTCAGGCTGAGAAATAAAAATGGCCGGGATAGGCCATAACTGCCATCGATTACATGCTCACGTGTCGGCATAACCCCGTCCAACTCCATTGCTTTCACGGTTTTATCCACTAGACCGAGAGAAATAAAGCCGATGGCAGACGGGTCGTCTGCCACTAATTGACGTACGGCGCCGTTTGAGTCCTGGACCATAGCTCTGGCCATTATTTCAGTTTTGCCCATCATCAAACTCTCGAAGGAAGAGCGCGTTCCGGAGCCGTCTTCACGTGCAAAAACATGTATCTCTGACTTTGTCCCGCCCAAAAGACTCCAATTATTCGTTTCCCCCGAGTAGATGTCACGGACCTCTTCTAAAGTAAGGTTATTTACCGGATTGTCGGGATGCACTATTATCGCCAGCCCGTCCTTGGCAATCTCCACGTACCAGAGACTCTTTTCGTCATCTTTCAATGCGCGTGATGACATCCCGATATCGGCAGTTCCTGACTGTGCAACCATAATACCGGCCGCAGAACCGCCACCTTGAACATCGATATTAATACCCGGATGAAGTATCATGTACTCTTCGGCTAAAACTTCGGCAAACGGTTGCACTGAAGTCGAACCGGCAACAATTACACCGGCACTGTTTCTATAACAGCCGGTTATAAGGGTAAAAGTAAGAATCGCTATGACCAGATAGAAAATAGCGGAGATTCGCAATATTATCGGGTACTTAATAATATGCTTTTTCATATTTTCAACACTTTAAGCTAAGCAGGTTTTCAAGAAGTATATCTGGTTAAGCGTAAAACCTGTTTTCGATTTCATCGCGTATTCATCTGCAATCTATCCGTCATTCAGAGCGGCGCGGAGTGCCTCCTCTGATTCGGACGGAGTTACTGCAATCACCTGGTCCCCTGCCATCAGGACGGTAGCGGGAGCAGGAACAATCGGCTTTTGCGCTTTGCGGATGATTAGAGACAACATGCTGCCCGCCGGCAATGAGAGGTCTTTTACCGCCTTCCCCGCAGTGGCAGAACCGGCTGGCACTCTTACCTCTACAATCTCCAGGCCTCGGTCACGAATTTTCATGAGGTGCGTCACCGGGTGCGTGGGGACTTCTTCAGTGATATGCTCCAGGATAACATTGGTACTGCTGATGGTAACATCGATGCCCAGTTTCTTGAATAATTCTTCATTTCTCGGATTTTTGATACGGGCAATGGTACGCGATACTTTGAATTTGTGTTTGGCAAGCTGGCAGGCAACCAGATTGTCCTCATCGTCGCCGGTAACAGAGACAAGCATATCGGCTCTATTAGCGCCGGCATCCGTCAGCGTTGATACCTCACAGCCATCGCCCCGCAAACAAACACTGCCCAGTTCTTCGTTAATCACCTCGCAGACAGCACGTTTTTCTTCGATTATCAGGGCTTCATGCCCCTCTTTTAACAAGGCTTTCGCAAGATAGTAGCCTACGCGACCTCCCCCAACAATCATGATGTACATATCGTCTGCTCCTAGCGCTCCACCTGTATCTTCAACATATCAGCGAAGACGGCCGTTGGACTCATCGTTTCCAGCCCGAGGGTCTGGTAAAATTCTTGGCGCAATGGGTCATAAATACGGCAAATTACCCGCGGCACGCTAAAAATGTGTTTGGCGATTTGCGCCGCCATCACATTCCGGTTGTCCCCCTGGGTCACCGCGACAAATACCTCGGCTTCCTGAATGCCGGCTTTTTTTAGCGACTCGATGTCAATGCCATTGCCAACCAGTGCCTTGCCTTTATAATCAGGCGATAATCTACGGAAGCTGTAAGCATCAACGTCAAGTATCGTCACGCTATGTCCGGCGGCATCCAGCGAGTTGGCAAGCCGCCCCCCCAAACGCCCGCATCCCATTATTACTATCTTTTTCATATCTTTATCTCTCACTCAGGCTGATACTGCTGATATAATATAACCGGGCACGGCGCATTCTTGAGCACGTAAGGGGTGACATCACCCAGGCTATATTGTCCGAAATGCTGTTTATAATAGATGCCCATCACGATGAGGTCGGCTTCACGCTCCAACGCTTCATCGATGATACTCGGGCCGATATTTCGCGCCTGGAGAAGGTCAGTTTCAATCTCGTAACCCTGACCCAGGGCAATCTTTTCGACGCTACTTAAAATACCCTCGGCATTTTTCACTTCGGCTGTCATTTCAGCATCCAGCGGGAAAGAACGTTCAATCGGAATAATATAAACCGCCAGAATCCTGGACTTATCTCTTCTGGCGAGCCGACAAGCCAAATTTATCGTCTCAATATCTGTTTCCGTACCGGCTACCGGTACCAGTATTTTGCGGAATTCCATTTGTCTCTAGTATACTACAAAATTACCTATAAACACCTGCAACGCTAACGGCGGATGAGCGACATCGTAAAACGGACAATCTTACGGCAAATGACCATCAAAACATTGGGCGGTTTTCTCAGCCGCCGTAATAGCCTATCACCCGGGTGGCTGGCTTGCACTTCCTCAAAACGCATTCTACTGGTTTTCAAAACTATCTCCGCAATAATCTCCTGTTCGGTTTACCTGTCAGGTTGTGGGACTTCGCTCCTGCCAGGGTTGTCCTGTCAATAATGTTATCATAGCAGAAGCGGTAGAAAAAATTGATACCGCAGCGCCAGTTTGTTATAATAATTTGCAACTGTAAGAGAGTCGAGTATCAGTTAAAGCTTAACTGGTAAACAAGGAGTAGAAAAATATGGTTGAAAAATCAGACAAACTCAAAGTCTTCGGGATGAAGGCTGAAACAGGGCGGTGGTTGTTTGTCGTTTTCGGGCTGATAATCCAACTGTGTTTGGGTGCCGTATATGCATGGGGTACCTTCAAAAAGCCGATTATGACACACTTCAGCCTTGATGCCACAGTAGGGGCTCTCCCCTTTATAATCTTCCTCGCCTTCTTCGCCATTTTGATGCCTTTCGGCGGCCGCTGGATTCAAAAATACGGTCCCTGCAAAATGGGGATTATCGGCGGAATACTGGTTGGCGTCGGTTGGTTTCTCGCCGGTTTTGCAACAAACTTATTGACATTGTGTCTAACCTATGGCGTACTGGCCGGCGCCGGCGTAGGCTTGGCATATGGCGCTCCCATTCAGGCATCGACCCGCTGGTTCCCTGATAAAAAAGGGCTGGCAGTCGGTTTGACCGTAGGTGGTTTCGGTTTATCTGCGGCTGCAATTGCACCGATCGGGAACGCACTGATTAACGCAAACGACGTCACGTTCATGTTCAAAATCTTCGGCGCTGTATTTCTTGTCTTGACGATATTACTTTCGTTCACCTTGAAATTCCCGGCGCCTAACTGGAAACCGGCCGGATGGGCAGGTCCCAAAGCAGGCGCTCCTGTGGCGCAGAACTTCACGCCATCACAGATGTTCAAAACACCCAGCTTCTGGGCTTTGTTCCTGTGCTTCATCTTCGGCTCGACTGCCGGACTGATGGCAATAGGCATAGCAAGCCCGGTTGGCCAGGAAGTAATTAAAATAAGCGCCGGACTAGCTGCAACTCTCACCGCAGTCTTCGCCGTCTTTAATTTCGGCGGCCGTCCCATTTTCGGCTGGCTTACCGACCGCATTACACCCAGCAAAGCTGCCGTAGTATCCTTCGTACTGATTGCTCTGGGTTCAGTGGGTATTCTGTTCTTCGCCAGCGAGGGTGCCACTGCCATATATATCATTTCCTTCGCTCTACTGTGGATGGCGCTGGGCGGATGGCTGGCGATAGCGCCGACAGCGACAGCTACCTTCTTCGGCACTGTTAATAACTCCAGCAACTACGGTATTGTATTCATTGCCTATGGACTGGGCGCCATCATCGGCAACATCGTCTCAGGGCGGGCAAAAGACCTGTTCGGCAGTTATGATATTGCCTTCCTGGTGACACTGATACTGGCGGTTGTCGGTCTCGTACTGGCGACAGTAATGTTGAAACCGCCCAAGAATGCGCCGGCGGCACCGGCAAAAGTCGCCAATAAAAAATAGCCTCCGGGTTTATTGAGCGGATATTTTATAAGGCTGGGGAAGTGATATCCCCAGCCTTATTACTAACAAGGAGAAACTGTAAAATGGCTCACGGTAAATTTGGCACAGCACTAAACTGCATGGACGGGAGGGTCCAGTTTCCGGTGGCAACCTGGATGAAAGAACAATTTCACCTCGATTATGTCGACGTGATAACCGAGCCGGGACCTGACAAAATTCTGGCATCAGGACAGGGACCGGCAGTTGATTCGATGAAGGCAAGGGCACAGATTTCCGCTAAAGCGCACGGCTCTAAAATTATCGTGATTGCCGGGCATGACGATTGCGCCGGAAATCCGGTGAGCAAAGAACAGCATATTTTGCACATCAAGAAAGCGATTCAAACGGTTCGCTCGTGGGGACTGCCGTTCGAACAGGTCATCGGCATCTGGTTGAATAAAGATTGGAACATCGAGATTCTTGATTTATCAAGTTAACGTCTAAAGATATGGAAAAATATCTGACGGTAGTAATAGGCGGCGGCGCCGCCGGTATCTGTGCGGCAATCAGCAAAGGGCGCAGGGGCGAGCCCGTCGTCATTTGCGAAAAGACGCCGCAGCTGGGGAAGAAGATACTGGCGTCAGGAAACGGCAGGTGCAACCTCTTAAATGATAACCTCAGCGAGGTCTATTACAATCCCGCCGCCAGAGACCTTGTCAGGTCTGTATTCGGTAAGTTCGGCAAATCCGAAATACTGGACTTTTTTAAAAGTCTTGGCCTCGAAGTGTATTCACAGGAGGGCAGGATATTTCCCATCACAAATCAGGCAACCTCGGTCTTAAAAGTTCTGGAAATGGAACTAAAAAGGTTGTCCGTGCCGGTAGAGTTTAACTTCAACTGCTCCGGTCTCTCGTTTTCTAAAAACGGCATTACAGTTTTGTCAAAAGACGGCAAGAAAATAGACTGCCGGAAAGTAATCATCACCGGCGGCGGCAAGACCTACCCTGTATTCGGTTCAGACGGAAGTATGTATGAGATAGCCGGACAACTTGGTCACACCATCATCGAACCCGTCCCGAGCGCCGTGCCCCTGACGGTAAAAGACAGCCTGTGCCATTTTCTGCAGGGGCAGAGGATATTTGCCGGCGCAAAGAGCGTCATCGAAGGCAAAGAGGGTGATGCGGTCAGGGGCGAACTGCTCTTCACGAAATACGGGCTTTCCGGCACCTGCATACTCGATGTCAGCGAGGCGATATCGATTGCCCTGAGCAGACATAATAAGACGGATGTATTCGTTGCTGTGGATATGGTGCCGTTCATGGATAAGGAACAGTTAAAGAACGAACTCGCTAAGCGGAAAAAAGCGAACCTACCGGCTGAAGAAATGCTGGCAGGTATTCTGCCGAATAAATTTTGCGCCGCTCTTAAAGAGCTTTTCGAGAAAAATAACCTCGATGCCGCTGTGGATGCACTGAAAAACAGACATTTTAAGGTTACAGGTACCCGGGGCTGGAATGAGGCAGAGTTTACCAGCGGCGGTATCGATGTTAATGAAGTGAATCCCGAAACATTGGAATCTAAGTTCAAAAAGGGTGTTTATTTCGCCGGAGAGGTCCTCGATGTTAACGGCAAACGCGGCGGGTATAACCTCGGCTGGGCATGGACTTCCGGGTTTGTGGCGGGGCAGACGGGCTAAGGAAAGACTAAATCTGCTTTTAGTAAGACATCGTTACTACTTCTGACATTTTACACATTAACTGTCAAACTGCCCTTATGTGCCGTAAAATGGCAGTTGCTCAGCCCCACTCTCCATGACTTTCGGGGTTTTATTGGGAGTTCGTGTATAAATCATATTGCTCTGTGAAGAATCGCTCTTTTTGATTTTCGGGGCTTTGGTGAAAGCGATGCTGGTCTGAGTCTGAGACGGCATATCAACCATTTTTCCCTGAAAAAGCTCTTCGATTGTTAGAATCTGGATTTTGTGATAGTCCCTGCCATAGAGCGGAGAATGATAATAACCGGCGCTGACAGCTTCTGAAATCATCGGGGCGGTGGGTGACTCCAGAGTAATGAGAACACCGATAGCCTCCTTTGCCGCCACCGTTTGAAGCTCTCTTACGGCGTTAACTCCCACATACCCGCTTTTCACCTGAATAACAACGCGACTAACTTTGCTTTCGGGATTATCGATGAAAGGGATGATGCCGTCAATACCTTTGTCTGCTCCTTTCTTTTTATCACCTACCGGTCTGGCGCCGATGAGACCCAGCGCCCACCATTGGAATTGGTATCTATCTTGATTAGCCAGCGCGCTGGCTCCAGATAAATCTTTTGGCTCGCCAATGACCTCAAATTTAATTCTTGGGAAGCTATCCTTAAGACGGTTACGCATCAGGTTGATTGCCAGATGCGTAATATCAATGCCGATCCATTTCCGGTTCAATTTCTGCGCGGCAATCACCGCCGTGCCGCACCCGCAGAACGGGTCTAGCACCACATCCCCCTTATCTGAACTGGCAGAAATAATGCGCTCTAAAAGGGCAAGGGGTTTTTGCGTCTCATAGCCGAGACGTTCTTTAGCTTGAGCCTGCACGGGTAAAATGTCATCCCAAATATCATCAACAGAAGTTCCCTCTTGTTCATCAAGGTAACGTTTCAAGCTAGGGACTGCGCCAGGACTACTCTGGACAACCAGACCCTTCTCGTAGGCTTCCTGCATACGCTTTTTAGTCCAGCGCCAAACTCTTGTTACACCTAAAAACTCATAGGTTAAGTTGGGCCTGTTTTTATTAGGATTTGCCAGATTATCAAGGCGATATCTGCGTCCTGTGCCTTCCTCTACATAGCGATAAAAGGTTTTGAGATAACTGGAATCATGTTCTTTATATTGTGGATGCCAAACAGCTTTTTCTGATTTGGAATATCTGAGAATCGTATCATGGTTTGACGCAAATCTCGTAAAAGCAAGACCTTTTGCATTTGTCCTTCGCCACACAATCTCATTCCTGAAATTGGCAGGCCCAAAAATCTGATCAAGCACAATTTTCAGGTAGTGGCTGGCAGTGGGGTCGCAGTGCAGGTAGAGACTACCCGTGGGCTTCAAAACACGGTGCAATTCGATGAGACGAACGGTCATCATCACCAGATACGCCATCACATCATTACTGCCGATGGCATCACGCAGGGAATCAATCAGCTTTCCAAGTTTCAGAGGACCTTTGATGGCAATCTCTTGGTAGGCATCCTGTGCTGATTGTGTCCAGTGCCAGGAATCACTGAAGGCGTGTATCTGAGCTTCGGATGCCAGTCCGCCGTTCTCTTTGAAAAGGATATTGTAATCTTTTTTGCTGTTAAAAGGCGGGTCAAGATAGATGAGGTCAACGGAATTATCGGGGATATATTTCCGCAGTATGTCCAGATTATCGCCGTAGTAGAGGACATCGGTATTTAATTCGCTCGCCAATTTCCCTAACCTCTCGTTAATTGTTACTATTATAGACCAGCTAGGGTGATTATGCACCAACTACTTCTGACATTTCGGGCAGTAATAAGTACCGCGTCCACGCACTACAATCCGCCCGATGGGACAGCCACAGGCAGGACAGTCTTTTTTCTGACCGTGAGCCACATTGAAATGCTGATGCGCCGTGCCTGCCGAACCATCCGGGTGAAAATAAGTCACAATGCTGGCGCCGCCATACTCAATTCCCGCCATAAGCACTTTACGGACGGCGTGATATAAACGCTCGATTTCCGGCTTTTTCAGCGAATTGCTGGCGCGTTCCGGGTGAATTTTAGCTTTGAAAAGAGCCTCATCGGCATACATATTGCCCACACCCGCCAGGAATTTCTGGTCTAATAATAATGCCTTGATGGGCGCTTTATGGTTTTCCAGCCTGTTCGAGAAGATTGACAAAGTAAAATCATCCTCTAAAGGTTCCGGACCCAGTTTGCTGTCAATCTCACCGATGTCTTTTATCAGCTTCAGAACGCCGAACTTGCGCGGGTCGCGGAAAAAGATGACGACGCTATTATCAAAGTGAATAACAGCTCTGGTATATTTTGGCGCCGGTTCTCCTTCTTTCCCCAGAAGCAGCGAGCCGGTCATCTTGAGATGGATAATCAGCTTATCGCCGCTGCTCAGACTTATTATCAGATACTTGCCGTGCCGTTCAATCCCCGTGATTTTCTGCCCGGCAGTACGGCTGATGAACTCCTGAGGAGACGGCGCTTTGACAATCTTGTCCCAGAGCAGAGTAATACCGGTGATACAGCGCCCGATGACATAAGGAGAGAGCTGGTTTTTGACGGTTTCCACTTCTGGTAATTCAGGCATCTTACTTTTCCATCTCCCCCCAGTTCTTGCCGATTTTAGTGTCCACTTTGAGCGGGATGCTGAGCTTGATGGCATTGACCATCATATCGGGGACGAGACTCCGCATCATTTCCATTTCATTTTCCGGCACTTCGAACACCAGTTCGTCGTGCACCTGGAGCAACATCTTACTTTTCAACTTGCGTAGGGACATTTCCTGATAGAGATTAATCATCGCCTTCTTGATAATATCGGCGGACGTGCCCTGCACGGGCATATTGATTGCCATCCGTTCGGCGCCTTCTCGAATCTGCCGGTTGGGGGCATTAATTTCCGGGATGAGGCGCTTCCTGCCGAGGATAGTCTGGACATAGCCCGTCTTCCTTGCCTGCTCTTTGGTCAGTTCGAGATACTTTTTTACGCCGGGGTACTTTTCAAAATAGGCGGCAATAAACTTGCCGGCATCTTCGCGGGACAGTTCGGTCGCCTGCTGGAGACCGTATTCACTCATCCCGTAAATGACGCCGAAATTCACCGTCTTGGCAAGGCGGCGCATCGCCGGCGTCACCTGCGAGGGCGGTACGTTGTAAAGCTGGGCGGCGGTGGCGGAGTGGATGTCTTCATCGTGACGGAAGGCATTGAGCAAATTTTCGTCCTGTGAAAGATGCGCCAGGGAACGGAGGTCAATCTGCGAGTAATCTGCCCCCAGCAGGTATGAACCCTTGGGTGCAATAAACGCCTCCCGTATTTGTTTCCCCTGTTCGTCACGGATGGGAATATTCTGCAGATTGGGGTCGCTGGAAGAAAGCCGTCCGGTCGTTGTCCGCGTCTGATTGAAACTGGTGTGGATGCGCCCCGTCTTCGGGTTAACCAGCGCCGGTAAGGCATCGATATACGTGGATTTCAGCTTGGTCAACTGGCGGTAATCCAGAATGTAACCGATAATCGGGTTTACAGCCCGCAAACCTTCTAAAACGTCAGCGGCAGTAGAGTAACCGCCGCTTTTCTTTTTTACGGCATCTATCTGCATTTTCTCAGACAGTATCATCCCCAGTTGCGCAGGCGAATTGATATTGAACTTTTGACCGGCACGACTGTAGATTTCACCTTCCAGCATGGTGATTTGCTCACCGAGGGTGCGGGACATCTCTGCTAAAATACCGGTATCCAGCGCAATGCCGTTCTGCTCCATATCAAGCAGGACCGGCACCAGAGGCATCTCCACTTCATCGAATAGCTGCCACAGATTCTGGCTTTGCAGTTCGCTATGGAGCAGTTCGCTCAAGCGGCCCGTCATATCGGCATCGGCGCAAGAGTAGTCGGAGGCTTTCTCAATCTCTACCTGCGACATCGTGATTTTTTTACCACCCGAGCCGATCAGTTCTGAAATCGGCGTCATTTCCACGTTGAGGCGGCGGAATGCCAGTGATTTGAGGCTGAGGGACGGTTCGCTGAGGAGATAGGCGGCAACCATAGTATCGGAGGCAAGGTTGTTCACATCGATACCGGCTTCTGCGAGCACTTCCATATCGAATTTGCCGTTGTGGGCGATTTTGGGTTTGGTAGCATCTTCAAAGATGGGCTTGAGTCGATCGACAATCTGTTGAATCGGCAATTGCGGCGATTGCATCATCCCGGTATGTCCGACAGGTAGATAGTATGCTTCGCCGGGAGTGGGAGAGACGGAAATCCCCACCAGTTGTGTCTGTAAAGGGTTCAAGCCGGTGGTCTCGGTATCGAAGGAAAAAGACTTCACTGCGGCAAGACGCACGACTAATGCCGCCAGTGCTTCCGCCGTGTTGACGAGGTGGTAATCACGTTTTGCCGGCGGCTCGGCTTTTACCT
>JAQTPO010000213.1 GCA_028712845.1 Dehalococcoidales bacterium
CATGTTTCTTGTCAGGTCTCGGCTCTGACTTATTGCGGAACATTTCCAGTGCCTGACAGAGGCGCTGGCGCGACTCTGCCGGGTTAATAATGTCATCTACGTGAAGGTGCTCTGCCGCCAGGTAGGGATTAGCAAACTCCTTACGATAGGCCTCCATCAACTCGTGGAGAGCTTTTTCCTTATCCTCAGCTTCGGCCAGTTCCTTCTTATATATTATGGGGACGGCGCCCTCAGCCCCCATAACCGCCAGTTCGGCGGTAGGCCAGCAAAGAACAGCGTCTGCCCCCAAATCTTTGCTGCACATACCAAGGTAAGAGCCACCATAAGCTTTACGAATGATAAGAGTTATCTTGGGTACAGTAGCCTCAGAGTAGGCATAAAGCATCTTGGCGCCATGCCGGATGATGCCTCCCCACTCCTGATCAGTACCCGGCAGAAACCCCGGTACGTCAACCAGCGAGATAACGGGTATGTTAAAAGCATCGCAGAACCGGATAAAACGGGAAGCTTTATCGCAGGCATCGATGTCGAGTGCACCGGCTTTGACCCTGGGCTGATTGGCGATAATGCCGACGGAGTTGCCGTCAAGGCGCGCGAAGCAAGTGATAATGTTGTTGGCGAAAATGGGGAACAGTTCAAAGTAGTTCTTCCTGCCGTCAGCCCTTTGGTCGAAAATGCGCTCGATTATCCGGTGCATATCATAAGACTTGCGCGGATTGGCCGGCACGACGTCGAAGAGGTGCTGATCGGTACGCCCCGGGACGTCGCCGGTAGGGATTTTCTTGGGATGTTCCCGGTGGTTGGCGGGAAGATAACTTATGAGTTCCCTGATATTATCCAGACACTCGGCTTCGCTATCTTCCGAGCGGCAGACAACCCCTGCCTTCCTCTGCGCCACGATAGCCCCGCCAAGCTCCTCCTCGGTGATATCCTGCCCCATTACCGTCTTGACCACTTTAGGGCCGGTGATGAAGGCAAAACTCGTACCCTTTACCATGAATATGAAGTCCATCAGTGCTGGCGAATAGACTGCGCCGCCAGCGCACGGGCCGATGATGGCGCATATCTGGGGCACCACGCCGGATGCCTTGGTATTGCGGTAGAAAATCTGGCCGTAGCCTGCCAGGGCATCAACTCCATCCTGGATACGGGCGCCACCGGAATCATTAATACCGATTACGGGGCACCCCATCTTGACAGCACTGTCCAGCAGGTTGCAAATTTTCTTAGCGTGCGTTTCGGAAACGGTGCCGCCGGCACAGGTGAAGTCCTGAGAAAATACATAGATCCTTTGCCCGTTGATCGTCCCATAACCGGTAACCACAGCATCAGATGGTAATTCCATCTTGCTCGTGGTTCGATTTTTGGCAAACATTCCAACTTCAACAAAGCTGCCAGAGTCGAGCAAACGCTCAATACGCTCACGCGCGGTTAGCTTGCCTTTTTCCTTCTGCTTGGCCAGGTTTTCCAGGCCACCCATTTCTTTTATCTTCTGCCGGCGCTTGGTTAGATCGGCGACTATCGCACTTTTCGTTTTCTGGTCGTCCAACTTTTTCTCCAATTCCAGAACTTAAAGATCAAACTCATTTTACCTCAAGCTTCCAATCTGGTAAAGCCTGAATTCAATATAGGCTATTGACAAATCCTAATCTGACGTGTATATTACCATATACAAATAAAATAGCGATAGTGTACCTAATTTAATGGATAAAA
This sequence comes from Dehalococcoidales bacterium, assembly GCA_028712845.1. The sequence goes on from JAQTPO010000213.1 coordinate 1,714, forward strand.
CTCAGGTATTCGTAATTGATAACAATAGCCTTTTCCGCAAAGGCCTCAAACAGGCTTTTAGCGAAGTCGATGATATCGAACTCATCGGCGAATCTGCCCTTGATAACAAAGCCCTCGATATGGTGGCTGATTTCTCGCCGGAAATAGCCCTGGTTGATATCGGTATGCCTCTTTTAACCGGGCTTGACCTTGCGCGCCAGATGACCCGGCATTCACCAGCTCTGGCAGTGGTAATTTTGACCCCTTTTGAAGATGACGAACAGCTTTTCCAGACCGTTAAGTCCGGTGCTATTGCCTATCTGCCTAAAGACGCCAGCGCCGAGGATATTATCTCGATTGTCAGGAGAATCCATCGGGGCGAACGCCCGATAAACGAGATTGTGCTTGACCGTCCCCATGTGGCGGAAAAGGTTCTGAAACAGTTCCAGGACATTTCTTTGATGGGGCGGGCAATGGAGACACTCGCTACCCCACTTACCCCTAGAGAACTGGAAATCCTTAGTTACGTTGCCCAGGGATATATGAACAAGCAAGTAGCCTACAAGCTCTCCATCAGCGAGCAAACAATTAAAAACCACCTCACTTCAATTCTTCGTAAGCTGGATGCTAATGACCGGACACAAGCAGTGGTGATGGCAATGCACTATGGCTGGATACCCTCCCGGGTAGAGAAACCACTCCAGAATGTCGAAGTCAAGGCCGCAGCTGATAAATAACTAACCCCGCCAACCTAAACACCATTCCGATTTTCCATATATAAATCCGCTTTTTTTCTCTCAAGGTGACCTATTTACCACGATTAGTAGCTCGAAAGTAATATTGTAGCTACCTTTCATCCTCCTTAGAATTAATCAGGGCATCATTTCATATCTGAGTCACAGCGATTTCGGCATTCTGAAACTAACCGTACGCCGCGGCTTAGGAAAGCATGAAAGAAAAAAAGTCAAAACTTGGTGAAATACTCGTTGAGCAGGGGGTTATC
>JAQTPO010000069.1 GCA_028712845.1 Dehalococcoidales bacterium
TACTACTTTGCCAACCATTTCATCATAGGCTTTTTTAGAAATCGCTACACCTTCACTTAACTTAACAGCCTGTTTGCGCTCAATGAGCAAATTCAAAAGGTCCGGCTCAGGAATCAATTCGCTGGGCGGCGCATAGGGTTGTTCTGCCAACGCCTTCAAAAAGGCATCAACCTTTGCCTGCTGCGCCACGGAGAGTCTTACCTCGAATTCAGGCAACCGCAACACCATTCCTTCATCGAGCAATACTTTCCCGGTAATTAGCCTATCCAGAAATAACGGTGCATATTTGCCCAGCTTCAACCTGTTCGTCAATTCCACCCTGGGGATTCCAGCACGGGCAGGGAACTTACTGTGATACTCCTGCAAAGCCTTCTCCGCTTCCCGAGCCATGGTATTCCAGCCCGATAGAGCTACCAATAAACTGTGTTCTCCCTGACCCAACTGAAGGACATCTCCACGATTGACCAGACCATCCACAAGCTGTTTGACATCATCCGGGGGCAAAGCAATTTGCGACAGCAAATCATTCAATTCCAACCATCGTTTTGCTTCCAATCGCGCCACTATCAGCTCTTCCGGGGAGCCTTGCTCTCCTACTTTCAGGCTTTCAATGGCTTCAGGATTAAAACGGGGTATTCTGCGGGCATGGGCATCGATAATGACGCCGCCACCCAGTGTCTCCGTGGTAGAACGGATGATAAAATGGTCGCCATCAACAATAGCAACAGGCCTATCCAACAGTAACTGCACCCAGCCGCTTTCGCCGGGCTTGATTTCCTCTGATTCCAGCAAGCGGATTTTGACAGTGGCTTCCGCCGCCAGAACATAGAGACTGCGCTCTGCATTGTGCTTCAGCGGGTAGCGGGCATCACTCAATATGCGCAGTCGGGCGCTAACAAGCGTCGTAGGTGTTAGCCAATCGGGCTTGGTTAAAACATCGCCACGTTGTACCTGCGTTGTGGTAATGCCGCTGATGTTCGCCGCCACCCGACTACCCGGTGAGGCAGTGCTAACACCTGTCTTATGAGTTTGCAAGCCTCGCAAACGTGATTTCAGTCCCCCGGGGACAATCTCCACATCCTGCCCCAAACTCAGTGAACCGTCAATCAACGTCCCGGTAACCACTGTACCGGAGCCGGCAATGGTAAAAATACGGTCGATCGGCAAACGCGGTTTGCCCTTGTCTTTTCTCGGCGGAGTATTAGCCAGCAAACCATCTATTATGTTAAGTAATTCCGCTAAACCCTCACGCGTTACCACTGAAACAGGCACAATCGGCGCCCCGTCGAGAGTCGTTGGCTTGAGTAGTTCTTCAACGTCCAGCCGCACTAAATCAAGCCATTCATTATCCACCAGGTCTTTCTTGGTAAGCGCCACCACACCTTTTGAAATACCCAGCAGGTCTAAAATCGCCAGGTGTTCCCTGGTCTGAGGCATCACGCCTTCATTAGCGGCAATGACCATCATAGCAATATCGATACCGCCAGCGCCTGCCAGCATATGCCTGACAAAACGTTCGTGTCCGGGCACATCCACGATACCGATTTCCCTGCCACTCGGCAGTTTCAGCCAAGCAAAACCTAAATCGATAGTCATACCGCGCACTTTTTCTTCCGAAAGGCGGTCAGGGTCGATACCAGTTAATGCCTGCACAAGGACCGATTTGCCATGGTCGATATGTCCGGCAGTTCCCAGGACAAACAAAATCCCTCCTAAAATGGGAATAGTTATTTAAGATGACGGGTAACATCGCTCAACGCCCGTGTTACGCTCTCATCTTCTTCAGGTAAAACTGAACGCGGGTCAAGTAAAAGAACATTATCGTTAATTCTGCCAATGACCGGAATTGGACAGTTTCTCAAAGCCTGACTCAATTTCAGGACAAAGGCAGCATTGCCCTTCCCTGTCCCGCCAAAAGCAACCAGTTTCGTAGGCAAAGTGCCGCCCGGCAGACTACCCCCGCCAACCATGCTTTCACCATCGATAATATGCGCCAGCCCATTAGTCACTGCAACCCAATTTTGCGCCCGGACATCTATTTCCGCCAAATTTGCGGAAATCATTTGCCAGATAGGGATAGCGTTTTTTGCTTCTCCCTTAAAATACTGAAACATCGTTGCTATCAATCCTGCCAGTCTTGTTTTATCGATGCGTACAGCGCGTGCCAGAGGGTGACGTCTCAATTTATCGATATACTGCTTTTTACCAACGATGATGCCTGTCTGAGGTCCACCCACCAGCTTATCGCCGGAAAAGAAGGCTAACGCCACACCTGCCGCAATGCTCCTCTGCACCATCGGCTCCTCCGCCAGACCAAATACAGTCGTATCCAGAAAACACCCGCTGCCCAAATCATCAAAGACAGGCAGGTTATGTTTGTTGCCCACCGCAACCAATTCCTCGATAGTGATTTCATTCGTAAAACCTACGACCTTAAAATTGCTGGAATGGACCCGCAGAAGCGCAGCCGTCGATGGAGTGATGGCATTCTCATAATCTCTGGCGTAAGTACAATTAGTCGTGCCTATTTCCACCAGTTTCGCTCCACTTTGCCTCATCACATCAGGGATGCGGAAGCTATCACCAATCTCCACTGCCTGCCCGCGGGAGACGATAATTTCCTTCCTTCTGGCTAAAGCGCTCAATCCCAGGAGCACCGCTGCGGCATTGTTGTTCACCACCAATCCTGCTTCGGCGCCGGTTACTTCGCATAGCAGATACTCGATATGTGCCTGTCGGGAACCCCTGACACCTTTTGCTACATCGAATTCGAGATTACTATACCCGTGAGAGGCAGCGCTCATAGCGGAAATTGCTTCTTTACTCAGCGGTGCCCGCCCCAGGTTGGTGTGTAAAATTACTCCCGTGGCATTAATGACAGGACGTAAACCGGGATTGACTATCTCCCCGATATGCCGAATCAGTGCCAGAGCAATTTCATCCGGCGTGGGACATTTCTTCCCCGCCTCGATAGCACGTCTGGAATGTTCCAGTTGCTGGCGTACAAGGTTGACAAGATACACACGCGGATATTCGGCATCCAGAGGCGCAATTTGAGGATGCGCAAGCATTTGGTCAACGCTGGGCAATTTCCGAAATTCTGTGCTCATAGTATTGAATATTGTACTATACGAATACCTATTTCTTCCAACGCTCGTCAGGAACCAGTAAAGTTACCAGAGTCCCCCGTCCTACATTGGACTGGACGCTCAGATTAGCGCCCAGCAAGTCAGCTCGTTCCAGCATACCTGCCAATCCTATTTTACCAGACTGCACAAACCGCATGTCTTCCCCAATCACAAATCCTTTGCCGTCATCTCTTATCTCAATAGTAGTGTCCTCTTTCCCAAAGTTTATGGACACCATAGCTGTCATTGCTCCCGAATGTTTCCAGACATTGCTCAGGGATTCCTGAATGATCCGATAGATAAGCATTTCGTCCTCGGGTGTAAAATGTTTTTCCACTCCGTTAGTCTTCAGTTCGGTCTTGATACTGCTTTGATGCTCCAATTGCGATGTTAATTCTCTGACTGCCGGTATCAGCCCGAGATAATCGAGAGTAGGCGGGCGCAGGTCCTGAGTGAAACGCCTCACTTGAGCTATGATATTATCAACCTCGCCACGAACCTCTTCCAGAGGACGAATCATCTTCGAACGCTTTGATTGGGCGGAAATCAACTCATCTATGTGCCTAGAAAGAATGACCAGCGTTTGGATGGACTCGTCATGCAATTCCCGTGCGATACGTTTGCGCTCTTCTTCTTGTGCCTGTGTAATTTGCTGTGCATAGAGACGGAGATTTTCAGTTAGCTTCTTTTCACGGGTAACATCCCGCGAGATATGCTGAAAATAGGCAGGTTTGCCTTCTTCTTTAATTAGAGAGGTTGTCAGCATAATGGTAGCTTCCGTGCCATCGTCACGGATAACCTTCTGTTCGTAGGGTTGCTCCACGGGAATGCCCGATAGTAGTTTCCGGCGCACTTCCCGCGCTAATTCTAAAGCCTCAGGAGTAAGCCCATTGGCAACCTCGCCCCCGATAATACTTTTAAGATTATAGCCGGTGAACTCTGCCATTGCCTGATTGGCATCCAGAATTTTACCGTTTAAATCCTGCACCCAGATAGCATCATGAGCTTTCTCGAACAATTCCTTGAACCTTCTCCCCACCCTGTCTTTCTCTTCAGTAAGAGCCGACCTCTCCACCGCTACCCCTAATTCTGACCCAATCAAAATAAGAAGTTGCTCTTCATCTCTGGTAAAGTATTTAACCGAACGTGATAGAGCACAGAGCGTCCCTACCACCTTTTCTTGCGCAGTCAAGGGCACAATGAATTGAGAACCAATCAATTCTTTTTTAACAACCTCACGTGATAACCGCGGGTCGTTGGATGAATTCTCAATCATTGCCGGTTTACCGGTTAGCGCCACACCACCATTAAATCCCTCTCCAACTTTAAGATGGTCAACTTTGTGAGAAAACTCTTCGGAAATACCGCTGTATTGTCGCAATTTAAGTTCATTTCTAGCGTTAGTCAGATATATCAGGACACTATCGACGTCAACTGCTTCTTTCACTTTATCCACCGCAGTAGATAAAATACTATCCAGATTACTGAACTGGTTGATTGCCGCAGTAACCGAGTGCAGAACGGCAAGGCGCTTTTCATTCTGACGGACAGTCTTGATATGCTCCTGGACTTCACGCTGTACCGCCTCTAATTTAAGCAATGCCTGCTCCCGCCTCCCCACCTCACGCCGATGTTCTTCAAGCCACAAATTGAACCCCAGACCCGTAACTATTACTAGAACAACTTCGAAAATATTGTCCGCACCGGAATTGGGAGATAAAAAAAGCTGGGGTAACATTGCCACTACAGACAGAACCAGATAGCCAAGTCCTACTGTCATACCCGATACTACAGCACCCAGAATAATAACAACCAAGAAGAGGATACGCTCGATGCTGTGGTGCTCTAATCCGAGAAAAGAACTTAAACCAGAGACAGATAAAGGTAGATATTGACTATAGTGAAGATAGACCCCCGCCAAAAAAACGGCTAGAATGACCCAGAATAACGGTTTACGGAATTCCGCCCCCAGGCGTTTCATTTCTGTACACTACCCTCTCCGCCCAGATTAAGCCATCCCTTCTTCAGGCAATAAACAATCGCCTCGGTACGAGAATAGACGCCTAATTTATCAAAAATATTTCGCCAGTGGGTCTGTACTGTGCGCGGTCCGATAGATAGCAAACTAGCTATTTGCTTGTTACTGAGTCCTTCTGCCCCTTTTTGTAGGACCTGGAGTTCCCGTTCACTTATCACATCAGGCTTTTCGTGTAGCGGTTTATCCGATGGTTTACGTAATTGGGCAAAAATGGCTTTGGCTACTGCCGGATGGAGGACAGATTCACCTTCGTAAGCACTACGAATGGCATTGGTCAGCTCTTTGCCTCTAACATTTTTCAAGAGATAGCCTGCCGCCCCAGCATCTATGACGGCAGTGATAAATTCCGGATTATCATAAGCAGTCAGGACCAGAATGCGGGTTTGAGTTACAGATGCTTTTATCTGTTTTGTCGCCTCAACACCGTTCAGACCGGGCATGGCAATATCCATCAAAACAATGTCCGGTTTGAGTTGTTTCACCTGACGGACTGCATCTTCTCCGTCTCCCGCCTCACCAACCACCTCCATATCCGCCTCACGGCGTATCAACTCTGCCAGACCTTCTCTGACCACGGCATGGTCTTCCGCTAAAAATACAGTAATCTTTTCCATATCTACGCCTATTATATTATACCAAATCACCCCTATAAAGATAGTACAATACTCAAGGCAGAGGATACGCCTCTAGTTATTACCCTGACTGAACTATAATAACGTTTTTGCCGACAGCTATCAAGGAAAACAATGATTAATAATATCCGCGCTCTGATTATCGATTGTGAAAAGGATTTCGTTCGTTCCATCCAGCAAGAGTTGATTAATTGTTTCAGTCTGACTTTCACAGATAACGCCGATGATGCACTGGAAAGAGTGAAACAAGATAAACCCGATATAATTGTGCTGGGGTATCTGGAACCGCCCGGGACTTCATTTGAACTGCACCTGAAAATTCGCAAGGATAAGGATACTCAACATATTCCCCTCTTGATAGTGGACGTCCGCCCTGAAGAACATTCCCGAAAAGGCTGGACGAGACGACAAGGACAACAGATGAACGCCGACGACTATACCTCTAAACCGATATCATCCGGTGAACTAAGAGATACCATCGAACGGCTCACCGACCAATCTGCCGCCAAATCCGATGAAGCCTCTGCATATCTGGAAAAAGTCCTTCTGCGAATCAAAAAAATTGAGAAAACACTCTTCAATTAAGCGTAAGTAGTCTCTTCCTATTTTTTTGTTCAATTTTCCGAACCGTTTCATTTTTTCATCGAAATGCTCTGTTCGCTCAGAGTCGTTGATAGATTAGAGAAATTATTGAGCATTCTCCGAGAGATTACCACGCCTACCCCATACTTGATAAGGAGTCATCCCACCTCAAGAGGGCTTCCTTGTAATGGTTCAATCCACTTAAAGCAAACAATACCCATCTAAATTTATGCTTGTTTTGTCGATGAATATTAAATATAATTGATTCTAAAGCTTGCGAATAGGATGTGCAAAATGACTGATGCCCCGAAGACAGAGAGAACACGCGTGAACACGTTTAAGGAGGCAGTCCTCAATCCCAATACCTTCTGTGTCACCTGGGAACAAATCCCGGGTAGAGGCGCATTTGAAGCCCAACAGGCAGAACTATTTGAAAATGTGCATAAAGCAGTCGGCAAGGGCAAGATTCACGCTGTCAGTCTCGCGGATAATCCGAGCGGAAATCCTGCAATATCCCCTGAAATACTCTCCACTAAAATAATGGACACGGGGATAGAACCATTGGTGCACTTTGCCCTACGGGACAAGAACCGGAATGAGTGTGAAAGCTTACTTTACGGGCTGACTGCCCTCAATGTGAGGAACCTGCTGATACTGACCGGCGACTATCCCTCTCCGACTGGCTTCAAAGGCAAAAGTAAACCCGTATTCGACCTCGATTCGGTGCACGGTCTGCAATTGGTTGAAACGATGAACAATGGGCTGGAATACATAGCAGCGGGTAAAAAAGCTACTCTGGCGCCAACCGATTTCTTCGCCGGGGCGGCAATTTCACCCTTTAAACGGAATGAAGCCGAACTGATGGGACAGTATTACAAACTGAAAAAGAAGATAGATGCCGGTGCAAAATTCCTCATCACCCAGGTCGGTTATGACGCCCGGAAATTCCATGAATTAATGCAGTGGATGAAGATAAATAGCTACAAAACACCACTGCTGGCTAATATCTACATTCTATCTTACGGCGCCGGTAAAGTGATGAATGCTAATGAGATTGCCGGTTGCGTGGTTCCTGACAAGCTGCTGGCAAAGCTGGACGAAGAAAGAAAAGCCAAAGATAAAGGTAAATCAGACAGACTGGATCGCGCCGCCAAGATGTACGCCATTGCCAAGGGAATGGGATACAGCGGTGCTCATATCGGGGGACACGGTGCCACTTATGAGATGATTGAATATATCATCGGGAAAGGAGAAGAGCTTGCACCGAAATGGCAGGAACTGACGGCTGAATTCGACTTCCCGCAGAAAGACGGTTTCTATCTTTTCCGGAAAGACGAAAAAACAGGCTTGAATACGGAAAAAACGGCGGCAAGAAATGCTAAAACCGCCAATCCGCCCATTTATATGTTCTCCCGGTTGGCACACGCCACCCTCTTTAATCCGGACAGCCTCATCTTCAAGGGTTTTAAACCAATTGTAAATAGCGCAGACAGAGGACCGAAGATGAAGCGTGCCTTCGGGAAATTTGAACACATCAATAAAGTAGCGCTCTTCGACTGCATGGACTGCGGCGACTGCGGGCTATTCGACGCTGCTTTCCTATGCCCGATGTCTCAATGCCCCAAAGGTCAGAGGAATGGTCCCTGCGGCGGCAGTTACGAAGGCTGGTGTGAAGTCTATCCCGGTGAGAGGAAATGTATCTGGGTAAGAGCCTACGAACGTCTGAAAAAACACCATGAAGAAGACTCCATCGGCTCGTATATCGTGCCGCCATGCAACTGGGAATTGGAGCATACGTCATCCTGGCTGAATTTCTACCTGGGGCGCGACCACACATCAAAACGGTTGGGCATCAAGCCTCCTGAAAAAAAGGTAACTAAACCTGAAGGTGAAAAGCATCCAGCACCTAAAGAACCACCGAAAACCGGTTAATCCATAACATTACAGTTATCTGGCAACAGATTTTAGTATTCAGCGTCATATTTTGTAGAGGCAGGTTTTCAAACCTGGCCGTCGCTTTATATGCAGTCGGGTTCGAAACCCGGCCCTACATTACAATATTCAGGTATTCCAGTCTAAGTACTGTTTCCGCCCGTGCGCTAGAAACCGCCAGGCCAGTCCTGCATTTTGTGTTCGCCGATAACTTTCTCTCTGGTACCTCTGATTGCCTGCAATGCCTGGAAAATAAATCTCCTCGTATCCGTTGGGTCAATGACATCACAAACACCATAATTAGCGGCGGCTCCCCACGGAGCACTCTTTTCCGACCACTCTGCACGGATACGTGCCCTCTCAGCATCTTTATCTTTAGCGTCAGCTATTCGCGCCGCCATCGCCAATTCAATTCCTACATCCGGGTCGACAAAGCTCATCTGAGCAGAAGGCCACGCAACATTGACAACATCACCCTTACCTCCCATAACTGCCGCTCCCATCGCATAGTCTTTGCGTATGGCTATCTGGATTTGCGGGACTGTAGCCAACCCCTGTGCCTGCTCCCAGACCATGATTTTTGTTACCAGCTTCTGCCTCTCTACATCTCTGCCGGGAAACATTCCAGGAATATCCATGAGACAAATCAGGGGGATGTTCCATGAATCGCAGAAACAAATAAAGTCTGCTGCTTTCTCACACGCCTGAATGTCCGGCGCTCCCGCATTAAACATGGGATTGCTGGCGTATATTCCTACCACACGCCCCCCGATTCTTGCCAGACAGGTTACTAACGCCGGTCCAAAATCCTTCTTGAGCGGGAAATACTTGCCATCGTCCACGATGAGCTTAATCAACCGGAACATGTCATAGCTCCGGTTCAGTTGTGACGGTACTGTCTTCTCAAGAAGTGTTATATCGAGCTTTCGGTAGGGATCATCTTTTGGAGGGATATAGGGCGGCTCTTCATCACAGTGTGATGGCATGTAACTTAAGAACTCTTTTATGATTTCAAGGCACTCTTCATCGTTTTCGACGAAGGAATCTGCCTGCCCGGTCAGACGGGCTTGAATTTCCCAGCCTGCCAACTCATGAGGCGTTATCTTTTGTCCAATTGCCCATTCAATCATTTTAGGACCGGCAGCCCCCATCGCTGTCCCTTTTACCATCGGGACATAATCTGCAAAAGCCGCATGCCATGACGGTTCCCCAAAGCACTCACCCATAATGGCAACGATGCGCGGCACGCGGCGCAGGTCCCTTGCTATTGTCAGGTGTTCCCTGTCTCCCGGCGCCCAGTTCTCCGAACCCATCGTTTCTTGAATCCTTATGCCGCCGGACTCATCTGCAAGCGTGATAAAAGGATACTCCCCTTTGACAGCTATAGCATCCATCATATTTGTTTTTCGGTGACCGACAATACCTCCACTACCTCCAAGTATGGTACGGTCATGAGCATTAATAGCCACCATCCTGCCATTAATAGTAGCGGTCCCGCATACTCGACCATCGGCGGCACTCAATTCTTTCAAATCCGAACCATAGGCACGGGCAAGTATGCCAAGTTCCACAAAACTCCCGGGGTCCACCAGCTTAGCTACCCTCTCCCGTGCAGTTAGCCGACTACGAGCATGCTGCTTTGCCACCCGTTCCTTACCACCCATCTCTTTTGCTCTTTCACGTCGCGCTTCTAAGTCTCTTATATCGTCTTTCAGACCCATTCTTTCCTCCTGAAGATTTTAATAGTTACGTTTTAAAGCCAGTTATTTTTCAGTTCACCAGGGAAAATGCACAACACATCCCCCCTTAGCAATGAGCTATTATAGCATCCTAACATATTGGACTTTTCAAAAGTGGTGATAAAGCACACAGGGTAATACGATAGCTTGGAAATTTTTTTGACTCCGCAGTGCGGTTTCTCTGTATTATACCAGATGAGGTATCCCTAAAGTCTATGATTAAAGACATCCGGATCAAGATTCAATTATAAACCCAAAAATCGGGACGGGTGGACTATAGCCATCCGACCACCTGAACCCCATGTGTAAGGTGAAACTGCAACATGCTAGTATTAGCTTCAACTGGCATAAAGTCGATAAACAGGCTTTTAGACATGGAGTGGGACTACCTGCAACAACCTTTCAGACGTTTTGTTCACCTCTAAGCCCCGCACAGATAGCTAACCATGAAACTTTGATTGGAC
>JAQTPO010000214.1 GCA_028712845.1 Dehalococcoidales bacterium
TTAAAAGAATGGTTTTAGAGTGAGTTTACAGTAAGGATTTTATAATGCCGGGGGGATACCACGCCCTTTATTTAAGGCTGATTTCTGAATTTCGTTCTCAGGTTAACGGGCAAAGTGGTAATGTTTTAAGGTTTGTGTTGCTTGACGGGCAGGTTATAATTACATAAAGTTGGGTATTATCTATGGAGGTGGCGATGAAGAGACTGGTGAAGAGGTTTGGCAAATTAATTACAGCCTCATTTTTTGTAATGGCAGTCGGGATAGTTGTTTTTCTGCTTACAATCCCTTTATACACTTACTATGGTTTAGATACGGATATCATTGGCGCGATGATCTTCGTAATAGGTCTGGCAATTTGTATCATTGGCATAATCCGCAGAAAGAAGCCGCATGGATGGTTGTTAGTATTATTAATAACCCTGGCCGTATTATTATTGTTGCCTATAATACCATTGATTTTATCTCTTATTTACTATTTGATAACAGGCAAACCTTTAGGAGGGTAACACAAAATTACAGTCCGGCTTACGATTTGCCGTGTTCTAAATAAAATTCTTTCAGGCGATGAAGTGTTTTGTGCAATTCCTCGTGCTTGCCTGCGCCAATTTTCTCTTCTTCAATTTTTTCAAATTCTTCCAGAAGTTTGTCCTGTATGTCATTGGAAAGTTGTTTAACTCCCATCGGGTAAAGGATATTATCCTCTTTGTAAATGTGTTGTCTCAGGAGGGCAGTGTATCCTTTAGCGTTCGAAGCTATTTTTGATGCGGCTGACTTTTCCCCTTTCTTGTAACTGTCAATTCCGTTTATCATTTCTTTTACATACTTCCGCCCTTGTTCGTGTTCGGCTAGCATTACCCCAATCGGGCTCCCATCTTTCGGGATTCCGGCTTCTATCATTGCCGGGAACAGAGCTCCCTCTTCTTTCCCATGATGACATTTATCCGCAAAAACGCTGATGAAGTCGGCTATCGAGTCAAGATGACCGGAGTCCACTTTTTTATTAACCTCCAGTCTTTGAGACACTTTGTCCATGATTTTTAGCATTTCTTTAATGGCGTTATGTTCCTCGGTTAACTGCTCTGTCGGTTTCATAGATTCCCTCCGTTTGGGGTCCTAATATAATTATAGCGGAGGGCATAACAAGCTTAAAGTCTGTTGCGCGAACAAATACGTGTTCATTGCCAGTCTGAAATTGAATTTATTAATCCAGCAGGCGTTTTTCGCCCTTGATTTCTTTCAGGTCGGTTATGTCCTGGGTGACTTCAAGCGTGCCTTCGTAATGGTTTAAACTATCTCTGATGGCAAAATATCTGATGTAAACCATTCTGCCCTTCAAGTTTATCCAGAATTCAGCCGAGTCTCTCTTTTTTGACTTGAAGTCGTCGAGAATCTTCTGGACAATATGCACGCTTTTGGATGGATGGCAGTTCTGCACTTTTCTACCGATGACGGCGGGTGTTCTTTTGAAAATGCGTTTTTCACCGTGGCTGTAATATCTTACGGCATCATCGGCGTCCACGATGGAGATCTCAACCGGAAGGTGGTCGAGGGCGTGTTCAATAAATTTGGCTGGTAGCTGTTCTAACATTCAATTTACTCCTGAAAAATATTTGGGATATGTAATTCTAATAGTTTAGTCTTAAAGATTCAACTGCTTCAATATTAATAAATAAATTGACCGACGAGCTATAATTACATTGACTAACGAACGGTTCAAAGAGGTGACGATATGCAGATCAGAATTCTCCCGAAGACAGCATTGGGCTGGTGGTCAATCGGCCTGGCTGTTCTCTCGCTTCTCTTCATGTCCCCTGTCTTCGGGGTATCCAGACTCGGTGGGGTAGCCCATCAAGTCGGCATTTCACCCGGTCAGATAAAGGGTATTGCCTTTGCTGTCTCTGGCATTGCGGCTTTTGTTACCGGGCTTATAAGCGTAATAAGGAGTAAGGAGCGGTCTATCCTTGTTTTCCTGGCAATACTGGCAGGTCTTTTTGCCTTTGGTTTTGTGCTCGGTGAATTCCTCTTCCCTCATTGAGAGTGATAGCCACCGTGTTCGGAAGAGAGCAACGAAACAAAAGTACCAGCGAATGGATTCGGAATAGAGAGTATAATCTAATATTGCAGAATAAATTTGTGAAAGGTATAGATTAATGAAAAAGCTTCCGCTGGTGATCGTGGCGACATTATCGATTCTGGGACTGATGATTCTACTGGCTGGGTGCTCAAGTCCTACAAAGATCGGAGATATTTTAGCGAATCCCACAGAATTTGAAGGCAAACAGGTAACCGTGAAAGGTTATGTCGGCGATACTATATGGCTGGGTGTTCTGAAGAAGGGAGGCTATCAGATAGGTGACGATTCGGGAACAATCTGGGTAGTAACCGAGGAGCCACCTCCGCAAAAAGGGGTGAAAATCTCCACAAAAGGAGATGTATCACCGGCATTCGAATTGGGAGACATGGCTCTGGGGACAGTGATTAACGAGACTGAGCGAGGTTCATAGTACTTGTTAAGATAGGGAGCCCAGTTGCTAATCACCCCGCCAGCTGGAGATTTTCCTCCTGTTCTTTAAGTCGTCCGGGTGGCAATGGAAACAGACTCCATTGTGACAGCAAATTACGTCTTCGCATTCCGGGCATTTCCATTTTTCTGCTTCCTTTTCCAAAAAGCTCTC
>JAQTPO010000215.1 GCA_028712845.1 Dehalococcoidales bacterium
TTTTGCTTTCTCAATCAGTTCGGTGACCGGCACGTTCGGCTCCCCTTGTCAGGTTTGTATTTTCAGTATAACGCAAGATTGAAGGCATTACAAAGGCTAATTAAAGCGCAGTTATGGGGCTCAAGATTTCAATTTTTCTTTACAATCAAAGCCCAAATAATGTATCCTAGCGTTAAGGTTATAAAGAGGTAAACATTGTATAACGCACCGAGAGGCACCACCGATATTCTCCCCGAAGAACAGGCATATTGGCGCTACATCGAACAGAAAGCGGCTGACATCTGCCGGCTCTATGGATACGAACGCATCGAGGCGCCTGTTTTTGAAGATACCCGCCTGTTCACGCGCAGTGTCGGTGAAGGCACCGATATCGTTGAAAAAGAGATGTACACCTTCGATGACCGCGGCGGTAACAGCATCACGCTGAAGCCGGAAGGCACCGCCTCCGTCTGCCGCGCTTATCTGGAACACGGTTTCCAGAATCTGCCCCAGCCTGTTAAACTCTATTATTTTTCTCCCATCTTCCGCTACGAAAGACCGCAGGCGGGAAGATTCCGCCAGCATCACCAGTTCGGTTGTGAAGCCATCGGGGAGGGGGATGCCTTTCTGGATGCGGAAATCATTGATATGGCATGGCAATTTCTGGCTTCGCTGGGATTAGAGAATTCCCTGCTTTATATCAATAGCATCGGCTGTCCGGAATGCCGTCCGAACTACCTGAAAGTCTTGCGGGAATATTTCGCCGGTCACGTGGACGGACTGTGCAATGATTGTAAGACCCGTCTGGAACGTAATGTTTTGCGCCTGCTGGATTGTAAACAACCCGCTTGCCAGCAGATTGTCGGTCAGGCGCCGAAAAGCATCGATTACCTCTGTCTGCCTTGCGCCGACCATTTTCAACAGTTAAAGAATTACCTGGGTATGCTGGAGCTTCCTTTCGCAGTGAACCAGCGCCTTGTCAGAGGGCTGGATTATTACACGCGGACGGTTTTTGAAATTCAGCCAGAGGAAGAAAAGTCCCAGAGCACCATCGTTGGCGGCGGTCGGTATGACGGCTTGATTGAGGCATTGGGAGGGAAACCGACTCCCGGCATCGGGTTTGCCACCGGCATGGAAAGAATCGTGCTGAACCTGAAGAGGCAGAACATTCCCATCCCGCCGATACCTGCGCCGCAGGTTTTTATTGCCTGCCTCGGTGAACCTGCCCGCAATGAAGCGATGAAATTGACTGCCATACTACGACGCGGCGGCATCGGTGTGATTTCCGCCACTTCTGTTAAAAGCCTGAAGGCGCAGATGAGACAGGCGAACAATCTCAAAATCCCGCGAGCTGTTATCATCGGTGACGATGAGATAAAAGCCGGCACGGCTGTTCTGCGCGATATGACCACTTCACAGCAAAATACGGTCAAACTGTCGGATTTACCCGGTTTACTGAAGTGACATCGCAATGTCATACTCAGGCCACTTTAAGTGGACTGATGTATAGACGCCTTCAGCAGACGAAGGTATCTGGAGGTGGGGTGGGTTTTCATATTACCTTGGCTAACGGACAATTAATATGACCGCTAACCATGTCACGATGTTTGCCGGGAAGGGAGGCGTTGGCAAGACCACCTGTGCCGGTGCCACCGCCCTGCATTATGCCCTAAACGGTGAGAAAACCCTCATCATTTCCACCGACCCGACGCCTTCATTGTCTCATATCTTCGAGGTAAAAGAGAAGCAGAAACCGGTGTGCGTGCTGGGGAACCTCTATCTGGCGGAGCTTGGCATGGACGAGGTCAGGCAGATGTGGGACAAAAAATTCGGCAGGGAAGTCTATGAGGTATTTTCATCCTTTGTTTCCGTAAATTACGATTCGTTTGTTGATTTTATGTCCTCGATTTTACCGGGTTTAAGCGATGAGTTTATGGTGGATTACATCAAAGAGCTGAGTCAAAGCGGTGAATATCAACGCATTGTCTGGGACACCGCGCCGCTGGGGCAGACGCTCGGTCTGCTGGGAACGCCGGCGATGCTCAGGGAACATCTGAAGCCTGCCCCGCGTATCTATTCCCGGTTGAAGCTCGGCAGTGAAACGAAGCGCCCCGTGCTGGAAATTCTCAAAGGCTGGGAAAAATTATCCGCCGAGGATATGGCATTCCTCAGACAGGATGTCCGGTTTATGCTGGTGACTATTCCCGAAGCGCTGGCAATCGAGCAACTGGATGGTATTCTTGCCGAGTTAGGCAAGCATGGTTTCAAAGCGGAACAGTTGATTATCAACAATGTTATCAGAGAAACCGGGGACTCGGCTTTTCTTAAGGCAAAGTCCGACCAGCAGAAGTATTACCTTGAGCTTACCCGCCGCAAATGTTCGCAACTGCAAATATCTGAAATACCGCTCTTCCCGCATGAAATCAAGGGTGTGGAAAGATTGCGGCAGGTGGAGCGAAGGCTATGGGGCTAATTCTCTTCTCCCTTGAGGGGAGAAGTAAGGATGAGGGTGTACAGCATAAATCCACCAATCCCTCCATTGTCATTGCGAGCACTTCGTTCCTCAGTGTAAACTCCGCGCGGCAATCTCAGGGAAATGGGGAATCATTTTTCATTGTCGTTCCCGACCTCATCGGGAATCTGAAACCGCCATGTCATACTGA
>JAQTPO010000216.1 GCA_028712845.1 Dehalococcoidales bacterium
CCCGCTTCTTCACAAAGGTCTGCCGCCATTACACTACCGCCCCCGCTGCCTCCGGCAATCCCAACACGAGTTCCATAAGCTGGCGGTAGAAAATAGAATGCGGATGCGATATCAAGCACTTCCTCGATATCAGCCGCTTCGATTGCCCCTGCCTGTTTCATGGCTGTTTTCCAGATTTCCGTAGAACCAGCCAGCGAAGCAGTGTGAGAAGCCGTAGCTCTGGTGCCTGATTTGCCTCTACCACCCTTGAGAATGATTACCGGCTTCCTTGAAGTCGTCTTACGCAGAATATCAAAAAATCTTTTACCATCACGCACACCCTCGATGTACATAAGAATTAGCTTCGTCTCAGCATCCTGCGCAAAATACTCCAGATAATCGCATTCATTGAAATCAATGGCATTGCCGTAACTGATTCCTTTGCTAAAATAAAGACTCCTAGTCTTGCCTGCTTCAATAAGGTCATACGCCGCCGCACCGCTTTGCGAAACCAAACCCATCGGACCCGATTCTTTAGGCATACCAGTATTCCAAGCCATACCCCAGCCAGGATAATAGATACCCATACAATTAGGACCAATGATACGGATACCTGCTTTTTTAGCTCTCCGCAAGACTTCTTTTTCCAGCTCGATAGCATCTTTTCGCCCCGTCTCGCTGAAGCGAGCTGTAAAAAAATGAATGCTTTTAACGCCATTCTGCGCGCAATCATCAATCAGACTCAATACCTGCGGAGCTGGAATGGAAGAAATCACATGGTCGACAGGCTCAGGAATATCACGAACAGTCGGATAACACTTTAATCCCATGACTTCTTGATGGTTAGGATGAACTGGATAAATTTTTCCTTTAAAACCCAGCTCCATCAAGGGGGCAAGAAACCGTCCTCCTGACCCAGCATTAGATGCACCCGCTACTGCAATTGATTTCGGGTGCAGAATATCTTCTAAGGGGTGCTTTAACATGAAGTAACCTCCTCTCCTATTTACAACGAAATGATAGATGATAAACGAAGCTAGCGATTCTTGTTTTTATATTCCGGACACCAGGTGGCATTGGGACGTTCCGGGTTATGGCAAGCACCCCGCCAGTCCCATTTGCAGGAATCGCAGAGAATGACCCTTACACCAATGGCTTTTTTAATACTGACCTGTATCTTATGCCACTTAGATTCACGTGCCATTTTTTTATCATACACACTTTTCACATCATACCGCAAGAAATATGGTAAAATGATACCAATTGCCGAGTTTATTTATGAAGTATTCTTACCGTTTCGTTATCATCACTGCGTTATTTGTCACCTGCCTGCTGACGGCTAACATCGTAGGGGCTAAGGTCTGGGGGGTTGGTTCCATCGTTTTACCCGCCGCCGTGATTCTTTTCCCCTTCAGTTATATCTTCGGCGATATTCTGACTGAGGTTTATGGCTACCATCAAGCCCGCAGGGTAATCTGGTTGGGTTTCCTCTGCAACCTCATCTTCGTGATTTTTGCATGGCTGGGGCAGATTTTACCTCCGGCGTCTTTATGGACAGGACAGGATGCTTACGTAACCATTCTCGGCTACACGCCCAGACTGCTTGCCGCATCTTTTCTCGGTTATCTGGCAGGAGAATTCTGCAACTCCTTCGTGCTTGCCAAAATGAAGATATTAACTAAAGGGCGGTGGCTCTGGTCCAGGACCATCGGCTCCACCATTGTCGGCGAGGGACTTGATACCGTCATCTTCATTATCGGGGCATACCTGGGAGCTTCCTTTTTCACGCCATGGATGATTCTCTGGCACTGGCTGGCAAAAGTTGCCATAGAAGTAATCTTTACACCACTCACCTATATTATTGTAAATTATCTCAAGAAAAATGAGTTTATCGATACCTATGATTACAAAACCAACTTCAATCCCACCGAATCCGGGAAAGGAAAACAGCAGGGCAATGAATATCCGTTTTCTGGGCGCTCATAACCTGGAATCAAAGGACACGAGACTTGCCTGTTTGCTGATTGACGATGTTCTGGCAATCGATGCTGGCGGATTGATTTCCAGCCTCACCTTTCAAGAACAGTTGAATATCAAAGCTATACTGGTCACCCATCACCACTACGACCACATCAAAGACATCCCGATACTGGGTGTGATTTTCCATGTCAACAATTCAGTCCTCAATATCTATTCTATTCACCCTGTCTATGAAGCCCTCGAATACATATTTAAATATCCTGCGCGGCTCTATTCCAATTTTCTGGAGAAACCGCCTGGCAACCCCACCATTAAATTCACGAATATCGAGTCCTTGAAACCATTCGTAATTGGAGATTATAAGATTCTAGCAGTGCCGATGAAGCATTCCGTGCCATCGGTGGGGTATCAGATTACATCTCCCGAAGGCAAAAGTATATTTTACACAGGAGACACAGGCATTGGACTACAGGACTGCTGGCAATACATTTCACCGGATTTAATCGTCATTGAAGTTACAGGAGCAAACGAATTCACCGATACTGCCAGAGAGGTTAAGCATCTTACTCCCACGTTACTGAAAGACGAAATGACCTCTTTCAAAAATATTAAAGGCTACCTGCCGCAGATAGTCACCGTCCATATGTTCCCTCAAAGTCCTGAAAAAGAGCAAATTAACGC
>JAQTPO010000070.1 GCA_028712845.1 Dehalococcoidales bacterium
CCGATATAGCTTGACATCCTCTCCCTCGTAAAAGGAGAGCAGTCCGATTGCCAGCCCTTTATCACTTAATGATTCCAGAATAATCCAGTCTTTTCTTAACCGGCGCCAGATTATAAAATAGTGATACCTGTCCGTTTCTGGGGTAAACAGCTTCTGATGTAGAAAGCCGAGAATTCCTCTGCCTTTAACGGCTCCTATGTCCCCAGTCTGTAATTCAAGGGTAACCATATTGTTTTATCTCCTCTTATCCAGTGCGATCTTTAGTGTCTTCATTACATTGGAGAAGCAGTTACCGACGGTGACACTGTCGCTTCCGGCAAAAAGCAGTCCGACAGCATTGTTCCCTTCATCCAGTATCACCGAGCCACTGTCACCACCCTGACTGAACTCGCCGCTGACAATGAATTGGTCCACGAAGTAAGCGTATCTATCTTCTCCCATATTTACATTTACTGTAGCTTCCACCTGCGTTATCTCACCAATGGTAAGCCCGGTAGTCCTCCCGCTCTTTTTTACCTTCATACCCAGCTCAGGCTCAACCACTCTCTCGGGAATCCCGCACCCTAATATGCACTGATCGATGTCCCTGTCGTCGCCAGGCGTGGCTATGGCACAGTCGACCAGGTTCTCACCGGCTTCTTTCTCTGGCACCAGTCTGGTGCGGCTACCCATGATTCTGGAGATAAGGTTGAGTACATCGGCTACTGCCCTGGCAACAGGACAATCACTGATCTCCCCAAGCTCAATCTCAACAAACTCGGCAAGACGGCCAATGGTGTCGTTCGATACTATGCCTCCGTCATAAGCCCCGGGCTGAAGGATTTCATCCCCGATTTGGGCTTCGTTTGTATTGGCCAGGACATGGTTGTTGGACAGCATAAACCACTCATTACCCTTTCTGACACAACAGCCAAGCGTGCCGGCAGTAATGTTTTTATGCCCAACGCTTACACCCCCAGGCGCCGGACGCCATCGCCTGGTTCGGGTAATCTCTTCTCTTTTTAGAGCTTTGATCTCACCAACTTCGATAACATCCGTTTCTTTCCCGTTAATTGTCTGAGGAATAATGTCCCCTGGTGATAGCTCTGTAAGCATTACCTTCTTCACAACTCCGACCACAACTGCCTCACGGCCGGTATCCATGCCGGCGACAACTTTCCTGCCAATACCCACAGAAACAACGTTTCTTTTTCTAAATAGCTCCCTGGTCGCTTTATCCATCTCCCCACTTCTCCTTCAATATCGTCTCTATCTGCCCATTTACCTTCGAGCCGATGATACTTCCCTTCTTGGTCATATCTATATTCTTCATCTTGTAACCAAGTTCGTAGCCTTTGACTAATCCCTGATGATAGTAATCATCACAGATCTTTTTTAACTTTTTTACAGTCATTACGTATATCATTTCCTTTTACCTCCTCACTGTATATTTAGCGCCTTGTTAATTCGATGAATCTTGCACCTATCTTGCACTTTGTAATTAAATTTAGCTTTAGAATCTTTCACATCTTTCACCTATCTTGCAGGGGTGACAGATGTTTTTGGACAAAAAATCCCTCCATTAACCCAAGCCCCCCAAATTTCTTTCACCCTCCTGACCGCGGGTACTCCCTAAGGTCCGCATCTGTCAACTATCTTGCACCACCTCACGGCTGAGCTTAGCTTTGGCATCTTGCACATCTTTCATCTTTCTTGCAGGTCGGCCCATCTTTCTGTCACCAGGGGGGGTTAATATATACCCCCTGACAGATGGGTGAAAGATTTCAGAGTAGCACCCCCTTAGACCAAGATCCAGCAACGTCTTCCACAATTAAGTTAGAGAGATACTCTGACATATCTTTCAACTCTCGCAATTTAGAGTCGCTAATTATATCGTCGATGAGAGCAATATCCAGCCATGAAATGAATTCCCAAAGAGATCCATTAGCAATTACCAGGAAATTACGCTGGCTTTTATCCGTACATCGCGCTTGGTACCTTCCATAACCCTCGGCAATATTGGCTACTATTGAAGCTGCTGCTCTCATTATTTGGGAGTAATGCACCCACGTTGATGGTATGCATAGTTTTACTACCTTCCGATAAAGCTCTAAAGCCTTTTGATATGGTATGATTTCCTCAAGTTCCATTATTCTTCCTCTCCTTCTTTAAGCCCCCACTTGTCTATAACTTTTACGATTTTCCCCTTATCCTTTAAGCGTTTAAGAGCAGAGTCAGCAGCTCCTCTGGATAAACTGAGTGTTTCTGTAAGCTCTTTTGTTGACAGCGCTCCACGCTTGAGAACTTCTTCTATCTGCATCTGGGTGCTGAGTCCAGCCAGAAATTCGGATACCGTCCGCGGCTTACCGGGTGAAACTACGATAGTATCGATACCAAACTTCAACTGGAATCCTATTGGTTTGCATAGTTTCTGAAATGGCGGCGGCTTGCGATGGAACAGGGCGATATCCATTTCATCTTCGTCAACATCCTGTCGTTTCCAGATCTCCCAGACTGAGCGCGCCTGGGCTTCGAAGAATACAGAGCCAAAGACAGTCTTTTTCTTGGTATCCGAATTCTTGGAGGTATGAGCCAGAATGAGGCTGGTTACTTTTAGCTGCCGCAGCGCCGCAAAGAAACTCAATGCCGGCGCCGGTTCTTTCAAGTCTCCACCACAGGCAAGCCCGAGGCTGTCGATAATAATTATCTCGGATTTGGTATCGTAAATATGTCTATGAATCTGATCCACATCCTGAGCCAGGGGAAGGGCGCAATGGCGGTAGTTTAATTTAAGTGGCGGTGTATTCATACCCCGCTGCAATTTGGTTAAAAGCCACCTTATGGTATCAGCGCTGGTTTCATAATCCAGGTAGATGCAATTGACTCTACTTGCATGAGGTATGAGGTCAAGAGAATAGTCGTCCCAGGGACATGCCATAATCTGACTGAGAATGAGTGCTGTAGTGCTCTTGGCGCTGCCGGGATCACCGAAAATAATGGTGGGGTAACTTTTAAGTATAATCGGCTCCAGAAGATATTCCGGTGGATGGACGTCATCTCCACTTTGAAGCTCTATAACCGGTTCACCTTTTCTTACCCTCTCCAGAGTATAAACACACAGCTGCTCCAGGATATCAGCCCATTTGACCAGATTCGGATACCTTTCACTAAGGTTTCTAGCTAGCTCAGACCGGGAACGGGTAGCGGCAAAGTTAAACTGTGCCTGATGTAGGTGGGAATTATAGCCCTGTAGTGAAGTGGAAACAGCTATCTCCCCTGTTACTCTGCCATCTGAATGATTGTGCAGACGGGATACCTCAATGGTTATCTGCTCCTTATTCCAAGAGAAGACATAGCCGGTGACAGTATCTATAATCTGGGGTAAATTCATAACGCTACTCCCTTGGATGAACTCTGCCTGGATTCTTGCCCACGGTGTGCCTTAGCTGTTGTGCGCTGTGTTAGCGCCAGTCCTCGTTCAAGACCTTGCAACCTGTCGTAAATCCCTTTCATATTTAATTGCCTCATATCTTCTGCTGTAATACTGCCCAATGTCTGCTCGATGTCATCCAGCCTTTGCTCTATAGCCTGGATATCTGAATGCGCCGGTGGCTCGCAAGCTCCCGGATCAGGTTTGCCATACTCTAGGCATAAAGCACGATGGTAATCCCAGGATATCGGAAAATCAATAAGTGGCTCGGACCAGCTACAGCTAGCACATTCGATATCCGGGTAGCCTATTTTCAATCGGTTGGATTTGCATTTCGGGCATCGATACTTTTCAGACATTTTTTGTCTCCACATGTATCATTAATACTAACTATCTATGTGACAATAAAATGGCGGAAACAGCCTTGCAGATCAGTTACAGGGATTAAATAGTTGAAAGTGGTTTTCTGCTCGTCTGTCTCGGTGACTAAGATCCTGACTCCTTTCCCTAAAGCGTAAATATGATTGGCGACGGCGTGGCGAAGAGTAGAAAAAGGAAAAATGTACGTGTCGCCTGAATTAGGATTGCGCACAATAAGCTTCTGAGCTGGCGAGCGCCAACCCCAACCGAGATAAAACCAATGTCCAATAGCAAAGTGGTTTATCCTGTGGTTTTCAAAGCACAGGTTACCCTCGTTTGATATCCAGCAATCGTTTTTTATTTCGGCAAGCACTATTTGCCCATCAATTGTTTCGATCCCAAAATCTACGTCTATGCGTTGGGCTAGCCTGAATTCCCTAAAATCAATCACTGACTGTTGATTGTTTTTCAGCCATTCAAGAACAACGTCTTCATTGGCTTTGGCTTTTTCCATCATCTCACCGTCATAGCTCTTCTCTTGTCTCATAGAGTCCCCCAGTACTCCCAACCTGCCCTCCTATCTCTGGCAAACAACTCGATATAGGGACCGGGATACATGTTCTCAATGATTTCATATGTTATCTCAGGTTTTGCCGAGTGCTCTCCTTTCGGAGCAATAATGACCGAAGGTGTAAAGCTGCCAGTCCTCGGCAAGCATGAGCCTTTCGTAGCTACAAATAGAAGTTCATGCTGGCTGTATGTGTAAAATCCCAGTTTGCCGTAAGTCGGTCTGTCCTTAACCCAAACAAAATGCGTTTTGTATTTAAAACTCCAGGCCTCACAAATATCTAACCCTTCTGCAATGAAAGGCGCAGTCACCCATAAAAAGAGTACAGCATCATCTCCAATTAGATCGGTTACCTGCCGTGAATTCTTATCCTCCAGCACATCAAGTTGGCTAACCGGTAGCGTTTGGTAGTGATTCTCAGCGCTACCGCCCAGTGCAGAGTTGTTGTATTGCCAGGGTGGATCAGCATAAATAACCTGGTATTTTCCCTCAGGGAAGGGTTTGGCATTCTCTGTTTCCCGCTGCCTCTTGATTCTTATAGCCAGGGCGAGAACCCCTTTACTCGTGAGTTCCTCGGACTTCGCCTTTGTTTGAGTAATATACCGTTCAAACACCTCTTCAGGAACACTGGATTCAATTTGCCAGCGGTGAGCATCTTGTCTTGTTGTCTTTAGTTCGTTTAACGTTTCTCCATATTTAGACCCATGTCCAACGTTGGACATGGGTAAACCTGTAGGGTTTGCGGTTTGGGGAGTAGCCCTTTCCATCTTTAAAAGTAATTCCCCAACCCTTCTTTCAGCCCTAAGCTTTATTTCAGCGCATTGATTTTGGATTTCAAGCCCTTTATTGGCTTGCTCTGCATATACCCTTAACGCTTCGGCTTCGCTGATAATTTCTTTGGCTTGCGACAAGTTAGCCTCTTTGACTAATGCCTTTGCCTTATCCAGATTCCCAATAACAGATAATGCTAATTCCACCACTAATATCTCTCTTCGTTTATTTGCCTGCTATATTCCAATAGATGGGCAATCTCCGTAATGCCTGTGCATCTGAAACTTGTCAAATTGTTATCCCCTCGTTTCCGCAATCTTCTGGTAGCACTCGCTTGGCAACTCGGTTATTTCATTTGCCGATTTCACATTTAATACCATGTAAATATCCTTCGGCTGCATATTGAATTCCTCATGACACGCCTTTAGTAGATCATTTATTGTCTTTATGGCTGCTGGGTCCCGTTTAGACGCCTGTGGTTGTTCCTTTATAGCTTCCTCCTCAGACTTAACATCGTCGGTCTGCTGTAACTGTAGGGCTAGCGTTAACTTGTCCCATATCTGCTCCATAGTACAGCCAGCGTTTATCAAGTCTTCTTTTATGGAGTCCACTTGCAGGAGTTCCCGGGCTTGTTCGGTGGTAAGCCCAAACTCCGACTTGACCTTAGCCCAGAATTTACGCCAGTCGGGTTTACCGTTCCTTTCCAGTGCCGGTGGTAATTGGCCTTCCGGTGTCTCCTCCTCAAACTCCGCCTCTGTAACCATACCGCCCAGTCTTGATGGAAATGCCTCTCTTAACGCCCTCGAAAGAGCTACTTTTCTTACCATTGTTGCCGGCATACCCGCCCAAAACCTTGTCGGTTTACCTTCTCTATTGTATTTCTGGCACTCGGTCAGGTTGACGGCTATAAAGAAGGGCATCCTTCGATCCTTTCTGTATACCCTCGCCCAGCCACCTACCAGCTTGCTTGTTTCTACATCCAAAATGAGTGAGCCTTCCCTAAACTCCAGCTTGCCCGTTGTGTCTTTCAGTACTACTCCCGCTTCGCATCCATCAAACTCAGGACACATCTCAGCACTCTTGAGGTACGCTTGTGTGGCTACGATATAGCTTGCCGGTTCATCCTCTTTATACTTCACCATGAAGATGTCTTTCTCCCAGGGATTCAAATTTAAACTCTGGCACATCTTTAAAAATACGATGATCTCCTGGTCGGCAGCTTTGGGACAAATTCGATTCTTGACATCATCGAAGGTAATAGTGATATTGCGGCCTTGCCATGTTACAACAGCCTTTTCCACCTTTGGTATAATCGCTCTTTCAACCCTCTTCTCTTCCGTTAACATATCAATACCTCCTGGTATTACTTATCAATGATATTTATCCTTTTCGCTATATTCACTTTTTCGCTTTCTTTCAGTATTCCCTCTCTCTTACCTATGGCTACAGCCAGCTCGAGGAGGGTACACAGCCTGGCTCTTACTGCCGGGCTTCTTGCAATCGTAGCGGTTTTATCCATCAAACCTGTTTTGCCTGATTTCATGGCTTCATTCCACAGGATAGGTCGTATTATGATAACTATATATGGTTAACAGTGTTACCATCAGAAGGGATAAAAAAATAGCGGGCTACGGCACGTCTTACCAGTGAACTGACATCAGTTCTCTCCATGGCAGCTATCCTTTTCAGCTCTTTGTAGTCATCTCGCGTCAGCAGTACCCTGATAGAAACTTTAATTTTTTTTGGTGTGTTTATGTTATCAGAATCCATGTCCTACCTCCATAATATTTCGTAACTATATTACGATACTATTAGGGTAGTGTCAAGATACTATTGTCGCTCTTTTATTACCTTATTATATCTGTTTATTGTTCGTATGGCGGTTAATTAAAATATTAAAGCAGAGTGCATAAGCCTCTTGACAAAGCTGCTAAATGGTTATATTATTACCATAATGCATATTTTGAGAGGAGTTAATAATTAATGGCAGTAACCCTAGCCCAATTGATAAGATCTGCCAGGACGCGACTGGGAGAAACGACCCAGGGAGACCTGGGGCGCATGGCCGGTACCAGTTTGGAAAATGTGACGGCTATAGAAAATGGGCGTAACCTGCAGCCGAGCCCTGAAGTCATCGCTGGACTTTCTAAGGCCTTGGACCTACCCGTAGAGGATATCTATGCCGCCATAGCCGGCACCCTCGATGTTTTGCCATGGCAGAAATCAAGGGAAATCGACTTGAAGGATGCTGAACTTGAGCTGATGTTCCGACAGGTGGATAGTTTATTGGAAGGAGAACCAAAGGAAAAGGTGAAGTCTTTTATTCGTTTTACCCTCAACGAGGAGAGAAGAAGGCGCAATCAGGAAAAGAAAAAAAGTAAAAGTTGATTTGAATATGAGATTGAGGAGTTAAAAGAGAGCTATTGTGAATTGGTCGGCTGTAGAAAAAGCCAGAGAATTACACAAACGACACCCTGAAATATCTATTCCTGTGGATATCGAAACACTGGTAGTAGCGGAGGGTTGTGAACTTATCGACTGGCCTTTTCTTTCACCGGTTAAAGAGGTTAAACAGGGGCGCTGGATCGGGATTGCACAGGGTTTGGATTTGAAGGAAAAGAGGTATTTGATCGCCCATGCACTTGGTCATCACCTGCTGCATCGCGGTAACCAGCTTTCCTTTGACCAGCACTGGCAGATGGTAAGACAAAGACAAGAAAAAGGAGCTGAGGCCTGTGCAGCTCATATACTGATTCCTGAAGTAGAACTAGCCAAGGTAATTACCTGCTCTATCTGGGAGATATCTGAGTACTTCGAGGTGCCGGAGGATCTGGTTTATCAACGGATCAACGAGTTTGCCACACCGGAAGAGATCAAAGACTGGGAAGGATCCTGTGACAATGACTCTTCTGCCTAGAGTGATTAAAATTCAGGAGAAGAACAATGAATAAAGAAACTACCAGTAAAAATCTGAGATGTTGCATCTACGCCCGGGTCTCAACCGATGAGCAGGCGGAAAAAGACCTGTCTATCCCCTTTCAATTGGAGAGATGCCGCTATCATGCCCAGGGTAAAGGGTGGGAAGTGGTCAGGGAGTTTGTGGACGCTGGTGAGAGTGCCAGAACGGATAAAAGACCACAGTTTCAACAGATGATATCAGCCGCCAGAGCTAAGGAGTTTGACATTATTCTGGTGCATAAGTTCGACCGGTTTGCCAGAAACGACTATGACTTCATTGTCTACGAGAAAGAACTCGAGGATCTCGGATTAACTGTTGAGAGCGTTAGTGAGCCGGGCGATGCCTCCACTCCGGCTGGCTATATAAGCCGGCGCATGATGCAGGTTATCAGTACCTGGTATTCCAAAAACCTTGCCATCGAAGTTAAGAAAGGAATGCAAAAGTCGGTTGAAAATGGCGGCTGGCCAAAGAAAGCGCCATTCGGCTATCTAAACAAACATGACAAGAATTCAGCCTGGATTGAAGTCGACCCTAAGAACGGACCCTTGGTGACCGAGGCCTTCGCTGAGTTTGCCATTGGTAAGTGGACGCTGGAGGAGTGGGCTGACCACGCTTACTCCCTCGGCTATCGCAGCAAGAACGGCAATCGCATAGGTAAACAGGCCTGGAGTAATATATTTCACCATCGATTCTATATCGGCGAAACATGGCTTAAAGTAGGCGATGTAGCCATCAAGGGCAGCCATAAACCACTAATTGATGAGAATATTTTTACTCAGGTACAAGAAGTATTAAGACAACATGACAAGTATAAGCAGCGTACACAACACCACAAGTACTTGCTTCGCGGTCTGGTTTATTCTCTGGATGCAGGCAGCCCTTGCTGGGCTGAAACACACATCAGGAAAGGAATCAGCTACTATCGCAGCCGAACTAAGGCGGATGAAAGTCAGATTTATTATAATACCAGGGATATAGAGGAACAACTCCCCAATGTGTTTAGAGATGTTACCATTACAGAAGATTCTCGACAACAGCTGAGAAAGGAACTTACGACCTGGTTCGGAGCCGAAGATGATACCAATGAAGAACTCAAGAAAACAGAGTCTCGATTGAATAAGCTGGTAAGGATGGAAAAAAATCTTCAGCAACTGGCTCTTGAGGAGGAAATTTCCTTCGGGGATTTCAAGGAACACCGATCCCGTATTGAAGCGGAGAGGTCTAGACTAAATAATACAGTGGACGCTATTAAACAACGCCAGCATCTCGTTAAAGCTGACTTCGAAATAGCACTTCAGTTGGCTACTCAGTTGGATTTCCTTTATGAAAAAGGAAACTTTGATGAAAAGAGATTGCTCTGTGAGACCGTGCTGAAACGTCTATATGTGAAAGATGGAAAGATTGAGAAAGCGGAATTTAATTCCCCATTTACCCTTATAGCATCGAGAGCCAAAGGTTCGGAATCTGTCAAACATGGTGGGCCACTCTGGATTCGAACCAGAGACCCCAGTCTTATCAGGACTGTGCTCTAACCAGCTGAGCTAGTGGCCCCTTACCGCAAGGCTTATTCTAACGCAAATTATCGATATAAATCAAGTTCCCGTTAAAAAAAGAGCGTAGCTTTTGGTGGCTACGCCTTAACAGAACATCTATCACAGGATTCAATTATCGTTTTTCTCTGTTTTATCAAGAATACGGCTGATATCTTCTTTAATCTCGATAAACAATGAAATCATCTTGGAAACAGCCATAAACAACATTCCGGAGAGCGCAGTGCCTACAAATCCAACCAGCAAGAATCCGATTTTGGCGACCGCTGTTGCCGCCCCTACTGCAACGATGATGGAAACTGCCACACCAGCGGCAATAATAACCCAGGATAATATCCACAGGCTCAGGGCTATTATTCGCAGCGTCTGATATTTCATTTTCTTATCTTTAACAAAAAACCTTAACAACTGGATAGCGAAAGGAAGGAGAGTGACTTTGTATATACAAAGTTCCGACCTAGGAGTCTTAGACGTTCGGATCTAAGTCAATCTCCCTAGAAAGGAGGTGATCCAGCCGCAGCTTCCGCTACGGCTACCTTGTTACGACTTCGTCCCAATCATCAACCCCACCC
>JAQTPO010000071.1 GCA_028712845.1 Dehalococcoidales bacterium
TTAGTTGGGTCAGGTCTTTGACCTGTACCATAGGGCGTTCCTCCTTTCGTTTTTGTTGTGATTAATGGAAGGATACGCCCTCTTTCTTTCCATGAAAAGAATTTACACAATATAAGTTACACTACCTCATATTGACTCCTGTTAATTTTGTTGATATATTTATCGTACAATGTAAATAATTGGCATAATAGCCGACGGGGAGGGTTTATGGAAAAGCAACCAGACTTCGCGCGACTAAGAGCTTACAATCTGCTGATGGGTTTTCTGCACCTTGTCCAGTCAATCGTAATCTTCCTGCTCAGCAAAGACTTCACCTTACCTGTCACTACATCCTTCCTGAATTTCGATGCCACGACTCAGAAACTCGCTCCGGTAACTCAGACTGTTTTCAATTTGCCCTTTGGTCCAATGGTAGCTTTATTTCTGCTGATTTCAGCCGTTGCCCACTTCACTATTGCTTCCCCGGGAGTTTTCAACTGGTATGTCAATAACCTGAAAAAGGGCATGAATAAAGCCCGATGGTATGAATACTCTTTGAGCGCCTCATTGATGATTGTGCTCATCGCGATGCTGTGCGGCTTATATGATATTGCCGGATTGATAATGGCTTTTGCGCTTACTGCTGTAATGAATCTCTGCGGGCTCGTGATGGAAGTTCATAACCAGACCACCCAGAAAACAAACTGGCTGTCATTTTTTGTCGGATGTATCGCCGGTATTCTTCCATGGATTGCCATCGGTATCTATTTCTTCGGTTCAATTTCAACCGGCACAGGTACCGTGCCGACTTTTGTTTATTTCATTCTCCCCATTTTGTTCGTCTTCTTCTTCAGCTTCGCATTGAATATGTATCTGCAGTATAAGAAAGTGGGTCCATGGAAAGATTACCTTTTCGGGGAGAGGATGTATGTCTTACTAAGCTTGCTTGCCAAATCAGCCCTTGCATGGCAGGTGTTTGCCGGCACACTGAGACCATAGATGTTACAATCAAAGGTTATGGTGTTATGATTATTAACGGTTGATTAATGGGAAGTAGTGTACCTTTTGCTCTCTTATTAGCTTTGTTGGCAGATATATCTACCGGAATTGGCAGCGCCATTGCTTATTTTATACACAACCCAAAACCCATAATTGAACAATTCAAAGATTGAGGTAATCTATCTAATGCGCTAGCCCTGCCATAATCGCCAGCATTACAGCGGCTGCCATTACCGAGCCAATCTGTCCGCCTGTATTAGCGCCGATAGCATGGAAGAGTAAGAAACTACGTGGATTGGCTTTTTGCCCTTCTTTCTGCACCACTCTCGCAGACATCGGGAATGCTGATGTGCCTGCCGCACCCAGCAGGGGGTTAATTTTGCCCTTGCTGAGCACTCTCATCAGTTTGCCAAGTAAAACTCCTGCTACCGTGTCCAGTGCGATGGCAAGCAGTCCCAGCGCAAATACCACAATGGTCTGCCATTTCAGGAAATTGCCTCCCAGCATAGATGCGCCAATACTCAATCCCAGGAAAAGGGTAACGATATTGGTGAGTGTATTTTGTGAGACATCCACCAGCCTTCCGACGACGCCTGATTCCTTCAGAAAATTACCCAACATCAGCATACCCATAAGAGGGGCACCCATCGGGGCAATCAGAATGGTTAGAATACCTGCGACGATAGGGAATAGTACTTTGACCGTCTTTGAAACCTTTTTCTCACCCGTGGACATCAGAGTCGCACGTTCTTTTTTGGTGGTCAGCGCTCTCATAATCGGTGGTTGAATGATAGGTACCAAAGACATATAAGAATATGCGGCGATGGAGACTGCCGGCAATAACTCTCGGGCGTATTTTGATGCCACATAGATGGCGGTAGGTCCATCACAGGCGCCGATGACCGCAATGGAAATTGCCTGTTCCCGTGGAAAGCCTAACGCTAATGCCAGAAGCAGTACCATGAATATGCCGAACTGTCCGGCGGCACCGAAAATGAGCACGACCGGATTACCCAGCATTGGCCCAAAATCTATCATTGCACCCAGACCGATAAAGAGAAGGCAGGGGAAAAGCTCAGTCAAGATGCCTGACTTGTAGAGGATATTGATGATGCCGCCCTCATCGGAGGCGGCTAATCCTGCCAGTGGCAGGTTTCCCAGCACTATTCCAAAGCCAATGGGGAGAAGCAATACCGGCTCTATTTTCTTTGCCATACCGAGGTAAAGCAGAACACAGCCAATCAAAATCATTAAGCCGCTCTGCCATGTCAGGCTGGCAAAACCCTGAACCAGAGCGTTTAGGGCTGAGTTAAACAGTTCCATTATTTACTCCTCACAGGACGGATTATCGCAGGACTACTTCTTTTTCTCTTCATCTTCTTTCTTATAAGGGTAAATTTTGTTCATCAGGTGAATAACCAGAATTAGCAAAGCTAGTGTAAGCAGGGTAACGCCCATACCCATGAAGGTCATTGTAAGTCCGAATGAAAGGTCTTTCACGTTTGCCTCCTGATATCAGCTATGATTTGGGTACGGCGGATTTTCCTTCTTGCTTTCGGATAAAAAATTTACTTATTTCCAGTACCGGGAATATGGTTCCGGCGATAATGACAACTATTAACCACTCGCTGAGAGTCAGCGGGAATGTATTGAATAACTCATTGAAAAGCGGTACCTCAACGATGACCCAAAGCAGAATTACCTGCGAAAGGACGGCAATATTTAGCCATTTGTTTTTGAACATGCCGATTCTAAATATGGATTTATTATCCGAGCGAAAGTTATAGGCTTTGAATAATTGGATTATGATCAAAGTAAGAAAACATAAGCTTTGTGCTTCGACCATATCTTTGCCTGTGTCCAGCGCCCACTTAAATATTCCCAGGTTAACCAGAGCCGACCATATACCACCGATTGACATCAGCATTACCACCGGTCTGGTGAAAATACCCTGACCGCGGGGGCGTGGTTTTTGAAGCATAATACCCGGTTCAGGCGGGTCAACTGCCAGGGCAAGCGCCGGCAGACCATCGGTAATCAAATTGACTAGTAAAATCTGCACGGCAATCAGAGGTATAGCTCCGGTAGGGAGTCCGAGTAATGGCCCAAGAAGAATAGCCCCTGCCATTAATAATAGTTCACCCAGATTTGAAGAGAGTAAGTACATCAGGTATTTTTTGATATTGCCAAAGATACCTCTACCTTCTTCCACAGCGGCGACAATCGAGGCAAAGTTATCATCGGTCAGAACCATAGCCGCCGCTTCTTTGCTGACATCGGTGCCGGAGATACCCATCGCCACGCCGATATCCGCTTTTTTCAATGCTGGAGCGTCATTCACTCCATCGCCGGTCATCGCTACAACATCGCCTCTTTTGGAAAAAGCTTCTACTATTTTCAGTTTGTGTGATGGTGAGACGCGGGCATAAACATCAATCTTCCCGACCATTTTTTCGTATTCGGCATCACTCAGCTTATCAAGTTCTGCGCCGGTGATAGCTATTCCATCCGGTTTTAAAATGCCCAGTTCTCTGGCGATGGCGCTGGCGGTTATTTTATGGTCGCCGGTAATCATCACTGATTTGATGCCTGCATCAGCGCAGACTTTCAGAGCATCTTTAACTTCTAAACGCGGCGGGTCAATCATTCCTGCCAGTCCTGCAAAAATCATTTCTTTTTCACAATTATCCCTGCTCATAGCACCTGTGAGTGGTTTGTATGCCGTGCCAAGCACGCGTAACGCATCCTCTGCCATGCCTCTAGCTTTATCCAGCACCAGAGCCTTATCTTTTTCCGCAAGCGGTTTCTTCTGACCATCTTCCAGAATGTGCGTACAGGATTCCAAAATAATTTCCGGCGCTCCTTTTGAATAAGCGACCTTTCCATCAGGGCTTGTGTGAATGGTGGTCATTCTTTTTCTTTCGGAAGAGAAAGGGATTTCATCTACGCGTGGCGATTCATCAATAATTCCTTCATGTTTGATTCCGGCTTTGGCGGCAACTACCAGTAAGCCCCCTTCAGTGGGGTCGCCCTTGATTTCCCATTTGCCATTAGCTTGCAAAAGACGAGTGTCATTGCACAATGCATTAATTTTCATAAAGGTTTGAAAGGTAGTATCATGGCTGATATCCACTGTCTTCCCATCAATTTGAAATTCGCCTTTGGGTTCGTAGCCGGAGCCGGTGACATGAATCAGTTTCCCGCTCACATAAATCTGGCGCACCGTCATCTGGTCCTGTGTCAATGTACCGGTCTTATCCGAGCAAATGACAGTGGTGCTACCAAGTGTTTCCACGGCTGATAACCGCCTGATGAGAGCGTGGCGTTTCACCATTTTCTGCACGCCGATGGATAATGAGATAACCACTACTGCGGGTAGAGCTTCCGGCACAGCCGCTACCGCCATACTCACACCCCAGATGAACATTTCAACGAAAGTATGAGCTCTGATGAATATTAACTGGATAGCAACTATGATAATGACGATGCCAAGACAGGCAATACCAAGCCACTTACCGACTTTATCCAGGTTTTGCTGAAGTGGTGTTTTCTCTTCTTCCACGTCCTGAAGCATAGTAGCGATTTTGCCGAATTCGGTCTGCATCCCTGTGGCAATGACAACGCCTCTGCCTCTGCCATAAGTCACGGTGGTGCCAGTGTAAGCCATGTTTTTACGGTCGCCTACAGATACTGCCTCTCCTTCTATAAGCGCAGAAGTTTTCTCAACGGGAATGGATTCCCCGGTGAGAGGCGCTTCCTGAGTGCTGAGGTTAGCCACCTCAATCAGTCGCAAATCAGCGGGAATTCTATCGCCGGTGTTTAAGATAACAATATCGCCGGGGACTAATTCCTTGGCAGTGATTTCCACCTCACTTCCGTCTCGTAGGATAGTGGCGGTGGGCGCCGCCATTTTCTTAAGCGCCGCCATTGCCTTTTCCGAGCGGTATTCTTCGATAAAACCTAAAAACACACAGGCGATGACAATGGCAAAGATGACAATGGCATCCGTAATTTCTTCAGGAAGTCCTTTACCTGCTTCCCAGTTCATAACGCCGATAACGACCGAAAGGGCAACCGCAACCAGCAAAATAATGATGAGGACGCTCTTAAATTGCGCTGCGAATAACTTCCATGGCGATATTCCCTCTTCAGTGCGGAGTTCGTTATAACCATACTGTTCGAGTCTCTTCCTGGCTTCTTCGGCTGTTAGCCCTTTAATGTTGGAGGATAGTGATTTGAGAGTATCGGTTACGCTTCGTTGATACCATTTCGTATTCTTGGTTTCAGGCGTGCGGTCGTTTTTAGTTTTCTGAATTTTCTTATTCATTTTCTTTGTGTTTGTCACCTTTATTTATCAATCGATTCACCATCATATGTTATGATGCTTGTTTACACACTGTCAAATGGGGGATGTGACTCTGTGATAAAACACTAACTTGACAGAATTTAGGAGAAAGGTCAAAATGCCATTGTCTGGTGAGAACGATTTTTCATTGTCTTGTTACGGTTCTGATTGAGCTATGTGCCAATGAGTAGGGTAAAGAGGTTGTCAACAGGTCTCACCCCAAAGTTGAGACTGCATTATACATGGATTGCAGTTGTCATTTTTATGACGGCGGCTGTGGTTACACAATTTTCCACAAACTATCCCATTTTGCAGAGGGTGATTCTCGGTTTTGTCGCCAGTTTTCTCTTCTTTTTCCTCGTAATCATCCGCATGTTGATAATTACATTTTTTGCAGTGAGAAAAGGCGCGGTTGTGAAGAGCGATACTCTGTTTGCGACGGGCAGCGTGCTGGAAATAGAAAAAAACACAATGTACCCCGCGCTTGAAGTCTTGCTGGCAATGGTTGGGTTGCTCACTAATCTGGTTGTGGCGGGTATCTTATACATTATCTATCAGGTCTTAGCGAACACCGGCAGTATCATGGTGCAGGTACTTGTGCAATGGCTGGCATTTATTTACTTTATGCTGGCGCTGTTCAATCTTTTACCCGGTTTGCCTCTGGACGGCGGCAAGATTTTACGAGCCGTCTTGTGGAAAACGACGAATGATTATGACCGGATGACGCGTATCCTGAGCTGGATGGGCTGGATAATCGGGCTCGGCTTCATCGTCTCCGGTATTGTGTTGACTGTTCTTACCCGGCAATGGTTTGTCGGTGTGTTGCTGGCATTGCCCGGGTTTATTTTACAAAATGCCGCGACACACCAGCGGCGTCAGGCAGGCAAGCAGCGAGGTAAGCAAAAACAGAAAGAAGAACCGGGTATTTCAGCTTCCCCCGGATGAACTGACAATAGGGATTTCACTGATGATGTTCTTCTGCCGGCTCTCGTAATTGTAAACCCGCCATTTCGCAGTGAACCATCTGAAAGGGCTATGCGCTTCAGACCACACTCTTAGTCTGAGGTCACGTGTATCTTCGTTTAACCAGCTGATATGCGTAATAGCCACGAGCGGCGTTCCATCTGTGATATTGACCTCATAATAAGCCCGTTTCGTGCCCTCGGGCAGTAAAGGGGAACGGTAAATGGTCCAGTTTGCTTCCACTGTAGTGCGCGGTGCCGCACTGACACGTAAGTATAACCGGCAGTCTTCCGGTTCATCGGCAGTGACCCAGCGCGCTTCTTTGATATTTGTTAGCAGTGGAAAGGATAACTGGCGTACCAGAATACTACTCCGTTTTGCCTGGGGTATAATTTCTCCCAGAGTTTCTTCCCATTGTTTCCATTGTGTAAAGGACTCATTGGTGTAACGTAGAGTTCCGGTAGTAGCAACAACTTCACCCACTACTTCATCCCACTGGTCTTTGCCTATGAGCCAGTCGGCGCTGTGTTTGAAGGCACCGTTTCCAGACAACACACAACAGTCCACCGGGAATCCGAATAGATACCTGACAATCTGATTGGCAATCGATTCAGCGACGGTATCAGAAGTACCAAGCGTACTGTGTCCATACTCACCGTAATAGATGACATCTGCGCCATCAGCATACTGGGCTGAAATCGGCACAATGCTGTCATCCATATCCATAGGCCATGCATCGACACCGTTACGGTCGAACTGGGGACTTAAAGGGGCATTTTCGGCAGAAATGAAAGCCAGCCAGTGCCGGTACTCCGCCACCCATTTACCATCGCTGGAGCTGTCATAATTGGTTACGGCTATACAAACTCCCTCATCGGAGCCTAATAAGCCGGTAATGCAATAGTTCAAAACTGGACCACCGCCGGGTGGATAATACTCACTGAGATTTTTAATCGGGCTGTTTATAGTTATCACTGTCGAGACCTTGTCTGCCAGACCTCCTATATTCTTAGCGACGGCATACAGGGCTGTTTTACCTCCCATACTGTGCCCGATAAGAATGAGGTTATCCTTGCCTTTGAAATGCTCATCGATACTTTCCACAAGGTTATTTGCCCATGTATCTATATTGAGATAACCGGGGTAGCATCTGAATAGTGTGTTTACTTTGACTTTTATTCCCGGATTTGCCTGTTCATATAGGTAGATGTAATCAGACAAGCGTTTGGTAATCCAATCCGAAAGGCGTTGGAGTGTGCAGGGAGTGCCGCCCATACCATGCAGGTAAACAAAGTTTAGCTCTTTAATTTGAACGGCATCTTCAGTTATAGCTGGTGATGAGGCGGAAGCGCCATATGGTAATAAAAGCGCTACCAACAGCAGTAAACTTAGACCATTACGGCATAAATTCGTGGCTGGTTTTCCGGTGAACGTAACGCAACTCCTCGAGGTTTTCGATAATTAGAGGTTATGTGCCTTTTGTCCCCACTATTCTAGGCTAACTTTCTGGAGATGTAAAGCGGCGGACGCATTGACTGGTATTACCTTCGGCATCTGGTTGAAACATAGTCTTTATTACACAACAACCCACCTTTTACCTTTGCCCTTATAGGGCGGGGAATAATTACGAGAGGGAAGGCAACAGTGGCACTTATTATGCACTGAACGTGAGCCATCTTCCGGGGCTTTTACTTTGTCACATCCGGATTACTATTTACCGTGTCAATTAGTTTTCATTCTCAAATTCATCCGGGTGAGTTAGTTTATACTTCTTCACATATTCTTCAAATGGCTTGCGGGTTTCAATTATAATATCGTTATAATTCGGCAATACGTGGGCTAGCAATTTCCGAATCCGGTGTTCACGCTTTGTATTTTCAGAGAGCATTACATTCCCAAATGCATGCAGAAGACGGGAAAGACAATTGCGCCATTTTGGTTTTGGGTCTGATGCGGTCGCATTGAGACACTGGATTTCTGCAAAATCGTTAATTTTTAACCCGTCAATCGCAGTACCGAATGCTATTCTTAGAATACCGGTATCATCCATTAATTTTTGATGTCCCGTATCATCCACACTTATCGTACTATCTATCGGGATTTCAAACGCTTCAACCTCTCGCAGGGTTACAGGAATTGCATAAGTTATTTTATGTGATTGCTTCTCAACTAAAGTCGCTTTTCTTTCCACTATATTTCTCCTCTTTCATATTATTTGTACACTATTCTTTCGGGTCTTGCAATCCGGACTGATAAATGGAACCTCCAGCCACTCGAATTCGATTCAGTAAGCGAAGCTTATTATTGTCTTTATAGCTAAACCACCATAAGCATAAAAAACTGTTACCAATCGTTAATAATAGGGTATATGGTAATTAACTTCAATACAACAAAATGAAAAGGAGTGTACAAAATAGACAACAGCGAAAAAGAAGCAACACCGTATGATGTTCCAGTAACTATTGAAAGCCTATGCGCTCAGAAAGGGATTGATGAGAACCTGCGGCGCCAAGCCACTAAGGATTTGAGTATTAATGAGAAAGGCTGGGATAGTCGAGAGTGAAGCATGGAATCTTTTAATCCATCAGGAATGGAAAAGATGGGGATGCCGCTCTCGCACAATCCCGTATTGCAGGAGTACTAGGTAATGCCTATAAATTGAAGATATGTATTATGCAACCGTTCCGCCATTACGCCAACAATTCCGGCGTATATGGCGTAACCCATGTCACGATCATTCTGACCCAGACTGCGTAATTCCTGTCCGTTAAACGCTAACACTCTTGTCCTTTCAATAGCTCTAACAGTAAACTGGTAACTGTATGGTGGTACTATGGCTGACCAGCCGAGAACCTCAAAGTTTGAAGCCGTCTGAATCCGGTACTCCTTGCCTGCTCCCAATTCAAGTATTATGGCTACCAATCCCTCTTCAATAACATATAGTTTCTTGGCTTCATCTCGCTCGGTGATAATAGTCTCCCCTGGCTTGTACTCAACCTCGGTGACCAAGCTGGCCAATCTATTTAATTGTTTAATATCGGCTCCCGGTAGCAGTTTTGACCGTTCGAGTACTTCCATAACACCAGAGTGTTTAGGCAATCTTTTCTCTGTCATTGTGCCCCTCCTTTTGTTGGTTCGAAAATGAGTTGTAGGAATAGCGGGAGAACTTCTTAGGCGACTAACCTATTATAGTCCAATTTGCCCTGTAAAAGAAGATCATCTTCGTGCCAGCTTTCCTGAATGCAGTAATCAAAAGGTAATGGGTACCTTTCAAAAGATTGATTAAATACTCATGGGGCATCAGGATTTTTGTTTCGCTATCGAAGGTAAAGACGTTCACTATCAAAAACATGATAAAAGAATTTAAAATAGTTTTTCTTTCTGGTGAGAGAGGTCAGTAGTAACGGGATGATTTCTACTAAAACAGCGCAACTAGCTACAGTAATTATCCGGTTTGCCGCTATACTAAAATTCTTTGATTATATCCCATAAACAAAGGATAGCAATTCGGTGCAAACTCAAGAAATTAATGCACATACTTATTGACATAAAGTAAATATTTGTTTCACTGATTGACTAACTGCACAGCTTACACTATGCTAACAATGGGTCAAGTAAACCGGGTGACCGCCCCGATTCCATATCGGGGAGGAAAGTCCGAACTCCTCCGGGCAGGACGCTGGGTAATACCCAGGAGGGGCAACCCTACGGAAAGTGCCACAGAAACATACCGCCCCGATTTTATCGGGGTAAGGGTGAAATGGTGAGGTAAGAGCTCACCAGCGGCAGGGTGACCTGCCGGCTGGGAAAACCACGTCCGGAGCAAGACCAAATAGAGGGACATATGGTGCCCGGCCAGTCCCCGGGTTGGTCGCTTGAACCTG
>JAQTPO010000072.1 GCA_028712845.1 Dehalococcoidales bacterium
AGTCCAAGGCGCATAAGTCCAATTATGAGGATATGAGAGAGAAGGTTATGGCTGAGGTAAAGAAAGCCTTCCGTCC
This sequence comes from Dehalococcoidales bacterium, assembly GCA_028712845.1. Next base: position 77 of record JAQTPO010000072.1, read on the forward strand.
TGAATTCCTTAATCGTCTGGATGAAATAATCGTCTTCCATGAGCTGACTGAGGAACAACTCCGGCAGGTGGTTGACCTGCTGGCAAAAGATCTTGAGAAGCGTCTGGCGGAGCGCAAGTTGGGCGTGGAAATCACCGAAAAAGCCAAGTCCTGGCTGGCAAAAGAAGGTTACGACCCGGTGTACGGAGCACGACCGTTACGACGGGCGCTGGAAAAATATGTAGAGAACCCGCTATCGATAAAGGTCTTAGGCGGTGAATTCAAAGAGGGCGATACGATAAAGGTGGATGCCGGAGATGAAGGACTAACCTTTACCTCTAAGCGCAAATAGAGTTTTGCAGTTCTACTCGGTTTTGGTTGTTATACACAATGGCAAATAGTATTCAGGATGCGGCAGGGTAGAAGCTCCAGAAGAGGAAGGTCATTTGCCCTTCCTCTCGTGATTTCCCTCGCCCTACAAGGGCGAAGGAAAGGGAGTGGGTCATTGTGTACTGGAAGGAATGTCAATAAAAATTACCCTTCAACCAAATGCAAGAAGTACTATTTTGCCATGGACTTGCCTTAATCCGTCAAATTTAATATTGTCTTTCTTATTTCATGGGGCTGTAGCTCATCCGGGAGAGCGCTTCAATGGCATTGAAGAGATAAGGGGTTCGAGTCCCCTCATCTCCCCCATCACCTCTCCTCTTTCCTCTGCAGTAAAGTTCCAATTATCTGATTCCTAAACAGCCTTTTGGATTTATTGTTCCTATTCAGGATTTTCTCTCTTTGTGTTAAGATAATGCTATCAAATAAATTGGTGAGAGAATAATATGCCTTCAGGAATGGAACGTATCCCGGAACAGAGAACGCAAAAACTGAATATTATCCGTGCAATGGGCATTGACCCATACCCGCATCGCTATCGTCGCACGCACACTGCCCAACAGGCGGTGGAACTGCTGACGCAACAGGAGCAAGATGGGAAAACGGAAACCACGGAGGTCAGTGTCGCCGGGCGCATTATGGCAAACCGGACGATGGGCAAAATTTCCTTTATGGATATTCAGGACGGTTCGGGGAAAATCCAGTTGTTTCTCAGCAAGAGCGAACTGGACGAACAAAGCAATGCCCTGCTCAAAGAACTGGATATAGGGGATATTATCGGGGCGAAAGGCGTTGTCTTTCGTACCAGAAGCAAAGAGCCGACTGTCAGAGCTAAAACCTTGACAGTGCTTTCAAAATCGCTGCAACCGCTACCGGAGAAATGGCACGGCTTGAGCGATGTTGAAATCCGTTACCGCCAGCGCTACCTTGACCTCATCTCAAATGAAGAAGTGAGGAAGACATTCCGCATACGCAGTCAAGTGATTAACGGCGTGCGGCGATTTCTGGACAGCAAAGGCTTTATTGAGGTGGATACACCAATACTTCAACCGGAAGCCGGCGGTGCCACGGCGAAGCCTTTCGTAACACATCATAATGCCCTTGACCGTGACCTCTACTTACGCATTGCCACGGAACTGCATCTGAAACGGCTCATCATCGGGGGTTTTGAGAGAGTTTATGAAATGGGACGTATCTTCCGCAATGAAGGCATTGATACCAAACACAATCCCGAGTTCACCACACTGGAAAGCTATGAGTCCTATGCCGATTACAACGACGTGATGAACCGGGTAGAGGAGATGGTTTCCACGATTGCTCAGGAAGTGCTGGGTACAACCAGTGTGAAATTCGGGGATATGCCCATTGAGTATAAACCACCATGGCAAAAGGTGACTCTGCGCGATGCCATTAACCAGTATAGCGGCATCGATTTTGTGCAGTACCCGAATGCCGACCTTCTACGGGCGAAGATGAAAGAGAAGGGAATAGAAGTCGACCCGCAGAAAAATTGGGCGCATCTGGTGGACGAATTGCTTTCCACATTCGTCGAGCCGAAACTGATTCAGCCGACATTTTTGCTGGATTACCCGGTGTCTATGTCACCACTCGCCAAACGTAAGCCCGGTCAGGAAAGGGTTGTGGAGCGGTTTGAGGCTTTTGCCGGTGGGATGGAGATAGCTAACGCTTTCACGGAGTTGAACGACCCCTTAGACCAGCGTGAGCGCTTCGTACAGCAGGCGAAGGAGCGCCAGCAGCATGATGAAGAGGAGACAATCGACGAAGACTTTCTGCTGGCAATGGAATACGGCATGCCCCCGACCGGTGGTCTGGGTGTGGGCATCGATAGACTGGTAATGCTCTTGACTGGGAATCAATCCATTAGAGAGGTTATATTATTCCCGCAGATGAAGGAAAAAACAGAAGATAAATCTTAATTTCAAGTGTCACTATCGGGCTTGACCCGATAATTCAGTCGTGCTCTAATCCACATGGATTCGATGCGGGGCTGGAGTGACAACAAAAGGAAAGGTTCTATATGTTAGACTTAAAATTTATCCGGGAAAACACTGAAATCGTGCGGCAGGCAATCACTAACCGCCATGATACCGCGCCGCTGGACGAAATTCTCCGGCTCGATACCGAACGCCGCCAGAAAATGACGGAGCTTGAGGAGATGAGGCGCAATCGTAAACAATCCTCCCGTGAAAGACAGGCAGACGCCGCTGAGGAAGGCAGAGCATTACGTACCAAAATCAGAGACCTTGAGGAAGAAGTCAAGAATCTGGATGTCAAACTCACCGACCTTTTGCTTCAGATGCCCAATATCCCCAGTCCGCAAGTTCCCATCGGCAAGGATTCCAGTGAGAATGTTGTTTTGCGTAGCTGGGGAGAACCGAAAAAACTACCCTTCGACCCGAAACCTCACTGGGATTTAGGCGAGTCGCTGGGTATTATCGATTTCGACCGAGGTGTGAAGTTATCCGGTACGCGGTTCTATATCCTGCGCGGGCTTGGGGCCAGGCTGCAGAGGTCAATCATTGCCTTTATGCTGGATTTGCACACCATCGAACACGGCTACCGTGAGATTTACCCGCCTTATATGGTCAAGAGAGAGTGCCTGATTGGCGCCGGACAATTGCCCAAGTTTGCCGATAACCTCTATCACGATGCCGAAGAGGACTACTGGTGGGTACCAACGGCGGAGGTGCCTTTGACCAATCTCCACCGCGATGAAATCATAACGTACGGGATGTTGCCGTTCTACTATGTTGCGTATACCGCCTGTTTCCGCCGTGAAAAAATGTCCGCTGGCAAAGATACCCGCGGCATCAAGCGGGGACATCAATTCGATAAGGTGGAGATGTACAAATTTGTCGAGCCGGAAAAGTCCTGCGATGAGCTGGAAAAGATGGTACATGATGCTGAAGAAGTGTGCCAGAAATTAGGCTTGCCCTATCGCGTCCTTCAAATATGCACCGGTGATATCGGCTTTGGCTCTACGATGACCTATGATATCGAGGTCTGGACGCCGGGATGTCAGGAATGGCTCGAGGTCAGTTCCTGTTCCAATTGCGGAGATTTCCAGGCGCGGCGCACCAATATCCGCTACCGTCCTGCCCCGGATGCCAAGCCCCAGTTTGTCCACACTCTCAATGGCTCCGGACTGGCTCTGCCGAGAATTATGATTGCCATTATGGAGAACTACCAGCAGGCGGATGGCACCATAGCCGTGCCTGAAGTTTTACAGGACTTTATGAGAACAAAGTTAATCAGGAAAGACTAAAGAGTGAGGTATCATTCCCCACCTGATGCGGAATGATATGGAATACGAAGGAGGTACACAATGGCAGACCGTTACGACATCAAAGTCAAGGTAATCTCACAGAAAGGCGAATGCGGTGCCGGACACAAGGTCGGGGATGAATGGCTCGTTACCAGCAAAACCCCGGATGGCATCTGCCTGTCCGCTTTCAATGCGATTTACCCGAACATCCGTACGATGATGTTCGGGGGCACTTTCCCGTGGGGAAAAGACAAGGATGCTACCACGCTTGCCTGCCCTGACGCCGCTAATCCGGTTGTTTTTGAAGTGAGAAGAGTAAAGCAAAAATAAGACACTAAAAATATACTCCTCAGAGGATTTCTTATCCCTTGAGGGGAGAAGGGAAGGCTTGCACTGAGCGAAGCGAATGTGATGAGGGTGAAATTGAGATACCCCTCACCTTAAATTCATGAATCAAGTTCAGGACAAGCTCTCTTCCCCAAGGGGTGAGGAAATATGTGTAGTTTTTATGCAAGCAGGCACTGAAAGATTTCGGCGACACATTTGCGGAATTACATTTGCAGTAAAGCGGCACAAAGCGGGGTGAAGAAATGAAGTATCGCAAGTTCGGCAGGTTGGATTGGAATGTTTCGGTGCTTGGTTTTGGAGCAATGCGGCTACCCGTATTGAACAAAGACCAGGGTAAAATAGATGAGTCTGAATCCATCCGGATGATGCGCTACGCCATCGACCACGGTGTCAATTATATCGACTCTGCGTATGTCTATCACGACGGTAACAGCGAGGTCATTGTCGGCAAGGCGCTGAAGGGTGGCTATCGGGAAAAGGTGAGAATCGCCACCAAATTGCCGACCTGGATGGTAAAATCGCCGGCTGATTTTGACCGGCTTCTGAACGAGCAATTGAAACGGTTGCAGACAGGCAAGATTGATTTCTACCTTTTACATGGTCTTAATAGAGTGGATTGGCCCAAAGTACGCAATCTCGGCGTGCTGAAATGGGCGGAAGGCGCAATGACGGACGGACGCATCGGTCATCTCGGGTTTTCTTTCCACGATAACTACGATACTTTTCAGGAAATAATCGATTCTTATGATAACTGGACCTTGTGTCAGATTCAATACAACTATATGGATGAGAAGTTTCAGGCAGGCACGCGCGGACTGAAATATGCTCATAAAAAAGGGTTGGCAGTCGTGGTGATGGAACCGGTCAGAGGCGGACGGCTCACCAGACCCCCGGAGTCGATAGCGAAAATCTGGGCGAAAGCGTCGGCGCAAAGGACACCGCAGGAATGGGCATTGCGCTGGGTCTGGAACTACCCGGAAGTGATGTTAGCCCTCAGCGGTATGAGCAAGATGGAACAGGTGGCAGAAAATGTGGCGATGGCGGCGGAGCATTCCCATCCGTACAACCTGACGGCTGACGAACTGGCGCTGATTGGCAAGGTCAAAGATGCCTATCTCTCACTGAGTCCGGTCGCCTGCACTGCTTGCAAGTATTGTATGCCCTGTCCCAATGGCGTGGACATCCCGCAGGTCTTCGATTACTATAACGACGCAATAGTTTACAATGCCGTCGCCCGGGCACGGATGTTTTACAACAGGCCGAGAGCGTTCAAACCGGAGCGCCGTGCCGATAAGTGCATTAAATGCGAACAATGTCTGGAAAAATGTCCACAGAAATTACCCATACCGGAACTGCTGGAGAAAGCGCACGCCTTACTGGCGGAAAAGTGATAAATAGGTGGTACCCACAATGGTGATTCGCCTGCCCTCGGCGAAGCCGGTAGAACGCCCGGCACTCGGTTCAGGAATCCGGATACGCAAATATTAAGTTGTGTTGTTACGCTCAAATTAGAACGTTCGTGTCATCAGTCGATAATTCGTTTTGAGCGTAGAGATCCAGTGAACCCATCCAGTAATTTGACAAACTATTTTGCTTAGTTTATACTGCTTTTCAGCGCACAAGTATTCGTATAAGTATATCCTATATGATTTACAGATTGTAGGATATATAGATGTCGTTCAGCTGTATATGGGATATATCGGAGGGAGGACTGTATCCTGAATAGCTCCCCCGGGTTTATTCTTTCTTTGGTAATCATAGCAATCATTGCATAATCATCTCGCACCCTGATGGTAATAGATGGGAGGTGCGCAATGTGACAGGTAAAAGATAGTATCCGGTCCGCAAATGTTTCTATTATGGTTAAGGAGATTGTAATGTTAAAACGAAAGATTGTATGGTTGGTAGTGAGCGTCTTGATAATATTATCAATGGCATTGGCATCTTGCGGAAAAGCCGAACCAGCTACGACGGCGACATCTGGCACAACGGCAGAACCTGCAACAGCTGAGCCGCAATACGGCGGCACTCTGACCCTCCTGGATTTATGGCATTCTACATCGGCAGACCCCGAATCATGGGACCCTAGTGTTTATAACTGGTTGAATAGCGAACCATTGAAGTACCACATGGAAACAATATTGGTGGGAGATATCGATAATAAAGGGCCGAGAGGGGACAATACATATATTTTTGATAACGTGAATGGTGTCCCTGCTTCTGTAGTGACAGGACATCTATGTGATACTTGGGAGGTAGTTGATTCTAACACTATCAGGTTGCACGTGCGCCAAGGAGTAAAATTTCAGAGCAACCCGAAGGTAATGGCACAAAGAGAACTGAATGCTGATGACATAGCATTCAGTCTTAATAAGATGATTACTGGTCCAACAATAGCAAGTCGTTTTACGTGGATAGATAGCATTACTGCTCCGGATAAAAGCACGGTTTTAGTGAAATTGAATAAATTTAATGCCGATTGGCAATCTTACTTGGGCTATTATTACTATGCCCAGATTTACCCGCAAGAAATGATAACAGCGGGAGCCGCCGATTGGCATAATGCCGTCGGTACGGGACCATTTATTGTAAGCGACTATATTCGCGGTTCTATGCGAACGTACAAAAAGAATCCGGACTACTGGGGTACCACCACTATAAATGGTAAGAAATACCAATTACCATTTATTGATGAACTCCGGTTTCCTGTAATGCCAGATGTAACTGCCCGGCTTGCGGCTTTGAGAACAGGAAAAGTCGATATTAACGCAAGCGTTACCTGGCAGGATAAGGCCAGTCTGGCTAAAACTAACGCAGACTTAACTGTGTTTAAGGCTCCATATGCAGGCGGGCATATGATAAACATGAGGGTGGACACGAAACCTTTTACCGATATAAACGTCCGCCGGGCTTTGAATCTTGCCATTGATAAACAGGCAATTATTAGTGCGATGCTGGGGGGTGAAGGTGTCCTTCTAAACCTTCCATTCACTTCAGATTGGCCAGAATACACCCCTCTCGAAGAATACCCCCATGAAGTCCAGGAAATATTCGGTTATAATCCGGATAAAGCAAAACAGCTTCTTGCGGATGCCGGCTATCCTCAAGGCTTCGAAACTCAATTAATAATCAGCGACACATTTATGACAAGCGGCTTGCCGTCCCTGGTAGTGGACTCTTGGAGCAAGATTGGTGTTAAATGTGAGCTTAAAACCTATGACTACAGTACATTTGAGACTGTTATTTTTGGAAAACAGCAAACACAAATGATATGGGACAGAACAGGGGCTCCCACTGCACTTGGTGCTTTGTTTAAATTCTGTATTACAGGAGCCTCAGTAGGTGGAGCGTTCCTTTCTGATCCTATTATCGACCAGGCATATAAAGACGCATCTGCTGAAACAGACCCTCTCAAGGCGCTTGCATTAGCACGGAAAGGGAATGAACAATATGTTAAAGATGTTCCACAGATATGGTTACCCGCTGAGTATACCTACGAATTTTGCTGGCCATGGGTAAAGAACTGGTACGGCGAGATATCTGCGGGCAGCTTTGACATGGGTGTAGTAACTTCACGAATATGGATTGACCCCGACTTGAAACAAAAGATGGGATATTAGTCTAAACATCTAATCAGATAAATGGCAGTTTGACAATAGCTAGCTCTGTCAGTTCATACGACGGGCAGAGCTAGCTAAGGCGCAGTAGTTATGTCCACATATTTAATAAGAAGAATATTCTTAATCATACCCACTATGTTTTTAGTGAGTGTGCTAGTTTTTTTCTCTATCCGTTTTATTCCAGGCGATGTAATAACTATGATGGCTAGGGAATCGTTTCTCACTCATCAGGATAGAGCGTCAATTGAGCACTCGTTAGGACTGGATGTTCCTATATATCAGCAATATGGGCGATGGGTGGGTAAAATTATTTTGCATGGTGATCTTGGCCATAGTTTGTGGGGGGAAGTTCCGGTATTTAATAGTTTGTCACAGGCATTACCTGTAACGTTTGAGCTTAGCCTGCTGTCCATGATAATTGGTATCATAATATCTTTGCCCATAGGCGTGTATTCGGCTATAAGGCAAGATAGTGTTGGTGATTATATTGCCAGGAGTTTTGCGATATTGTGCATCGCTTTGCCTACATTCTGGCTGGGTACTATGGTCATGGTTTTACCTGCGCTCTGGTGGGGGTGGAGCCCACCCCTGATATATGTGCCTTTTACAAAAGACCCGGCAAATAATCTGGTAGAATTTCTGGTGCCTGCAATCATCTTAGGGATGTCGCTCTCGGGTGTGACCATGAGAATGACCAGGACAATGGTATTGGAAGTACTCCGGCAGGATTTTATCAGGACTGCATGGGCGAAAGGATTGAAAGAAAGAGTAGTAATCCTGAGACATGCTCTTAAAAATGCCCTCATACCGGTGATTACCATTATTGGACTTCAGGTCCCTTTCCTGATCGGGGGTGCGGTTATTGTAGAGCAAATATTCGGTTTGCCTGGGGTAGGCCGCCTCATAATTGATGCGACCTTCCAGAGGGACTATCCGGTGGTTAGCGGAGTAGTACTCATTATTGCTGTTTTTGTGCTGATAGTTAATCTTCTTGTTGATATTACATACGGCTTGTTCGACCCAAGAGTTCATTATCGTTAGGGCATATTATGAAAATTAACGCATCTTCAGAAAAGACACTGAAAAAGCATTCCGCAATAACGGATTTCTTTATCAGACTGGTTAAGGAAAAACCGGTAGGTACTATTGGCGGCATTATCGTATTGATTCTATTTTTGGCGGGCATTTTTGCCGGACAGATAGCACCTTACGGCATGAATGAGACTAATCTTTATGACGCGTTTCAAAGCCCATCAGCTAAATATCTATTAGGTACTGACCAGATGGGTAGAGATGTACTCAGTCGTGTAATCTATGGTGCCCGTATTTCGCTGGTAGTGGGCATGACAGCCACCTGCATTTCAGTAATTATCTCTGTTATTTTAGGTATTCTCTGTGGGTACTTCGGCGGGGTGTTTGACATGGTAGCACAGAGATTTGTTGATGCATGGATGTGTTTTCCTTCTTTGATATTCCTGATAATCATTGTTTCCCTAATGGGAGCCGGTATGTGGCAGGTAATTTTTGCCATTGGATTGTCATTCGGTGTTGCCGGTTCGAGAATAATTAGAGGTGCTGTGATAAGCATAAAAGAAAATGTGTATATGGAAGCGGCTAAGGCTATCGGTAGTTCAAACTTAAGAGTATTTATGCGCCATATTTTACCCAATATCATGGCGCCAATAATCGTGCTCTTTACAACACGCCTACCCTCTGTAATTATGACCGAAGCCAGTTTGAGTTTCCTCGGTTTGGGGATTCCCCCGCCAACGCCCAGTTGGGGAAGTATGCTTAGTGAAGAGGGGCGTAGTTTCATGCTGTTGGCGCCATGGACGGCTATCTGGCCGGGGGTTGCGCTTGCCATTGTAGTCTATGGCGTAAATATGTTTGGTGATGCCGTGAGAGACCTGCTTGACCCACGCTTGAGAGGCGGTCTGGGGCGTTATAATAATACTAAGAAAAAGAAACTTGAAAAAGCTAAAGCTTTATAATCGGCATAGTGTAATAATTGCTCTGGAACTATAACGGTTACCGAGCTATCACAGGACTGCATAAACATCATTGAGAGACAATCAATAGCCGTAACTATTCGTAGATTGAGTCTAAAAGTGGTCAACAGGGGTGGCGCGAACGCCCGGCACGCGGTTTCAGTCCTGATGACATCGGATTTCTTCAAACCTGCCATATCTACGGTCTAGTGCTTGAAATGGACAAATATCCTCCCAAAATTCTTATCGTCTTTCTCCAGCCGATGATAAAGTTTTTTTACTTCCGGTTTATTTAGGAATCGTAAAACACGTTTTTTCAGTTGTCCGGAACCCTTGCCGGGAATTATCTCTACCAAAACAATCTTCTTCTCTACGGCTTCAGCTATTACCCGGTTGAGTTCTGCATCAATCGTAAAGCCCTTATTATAAATATCGTGTAAATCCAATACGGTCTTTGCCAATATAT
>JAQTPO010000073.1 GCA_028712845.1 Dehalococcoidales bacterium
AGAATACTATTATGCTTACCAGCAACAAAGTTGGTATCAATACTAATATTCTTCGCAATAAGTAATTACGCATCTTCCCATCCAACTAAGCTAGCCCTGCGGTGTCCGAATTAACCGGGCTTGACGACAGGGCTAGCTTCTCTTTCCTTGTTGTTTACGATCCTTATAAAATAACTGGTTTAGCGACCCAGTTACTACTTCTTGGTCGGGTCAATCCAAACCCGGGCAATGATTGAACTCATATTGGTAGTGCTCGAAGAGATTTCACCGTAGTAGTTCTGTACCCATGGCCAGCTAATCTGGTAGATATTTTCCACAGGCATGACGATGTCGGGACAAAGTTCGTACAATCTCAGGTTTGCCTTTTTTACCAGCGCCATTTGTTCATCCGGGTCACGTGACGCGGCGGCATCTGCCAGGTACTTGTCGAACTCTGCATCCTTCATCAAGGATATACCCGTTGAGTTTACTGCCGAGACGTATGAAGAGTAATACTTACTCAGCAACATTGCAGGAGTGGCAGCACCCATTACGCCCACGAATATGGCGTCCCATGTTTTGGCATAGTAGATGGTCAACCGTGTAGCAGTATCTACCACCTTCAGGTCAACCTTGACACCGATCTTACTTAAGAAATCGACTACCATTTCAGGCTGTCCGGTCGCTATATCAGTGGGAGAAACCAGGATATTTGTTGTAAAGCCATCGGGATAACCGGCTTCCGTGAGAAGCGCTTTTGCCTTGTCCGGGTCATAAACGAATAGCTCCTGTACTTCCGCAGGCATCTGGTCAAGCGGGGTGTAAGCCGCCGTCCATGCTTTGTAAACAGGCATATTGAGTACTTCACCATCACCACCGAATAGGGCTTGAAGCATCGCCTGCTTATCCACTGCCATATTCATTGCCCGGCGCACTCTGACATCATCGAAGGGTGGCTTGTCCATCCTCATCCCGAACTCATTCGCGCTCGTACTCAGACATTTAGTCACGAGCATGCCGGGGTTTGTCTTGGCAAGGCTATCCTTGTATTTCCAGGAAACTTCGGTGTTCAGGTCGACTTTACCGGTTCTCAATGCCGCAATTCTTGTTGACTCATCAGGCATTACTGGAACACGGAGTTCGTCGATGAAGGGCAGTTGATATGTCTTGCCATTTATGGTCGTAGTGTCCCAGTAATTGGGGTTCTTCTGATAAACACGCATCGAACCGGGAATGTAGTCGGTCACGATAAATGGTCCGGTGCCGACCTGGGTGCGGAAATCGCTGGCATTTACTCCAGTCGCGGCTGATTCAGGCGCATATATCTGGGTCCAATGATAGAAACCTAATACACAGGGCCAATCGGCATAGTACTGTTTGAACTTCAAGATTACTGTGTCTTTTGCCGGGGCAGTTAAACTTTCTACCCAATAACTGAAGCGGGCTGAGATTTTAGCGCTGGTTACCAGACGGTTAAGGCTGAATACGATATCATCAGCGGTCAATGCTCTGGATTTAAACCCAATATTCGGATTATCGTAGAAATAGACTCCCTGGCGTACATGGAATTTAAGGGTTAGCGGGTCGGTAAACTCCCAACTGTCAACCAGTTGACCCTTTATCAGGTCATAAGTAGGTCCATCCCAGTTGGAGAAATCATATTGCTTCGTGCCTCTAAGCCCCTTGCCATCGATATCTCCCGAGATGATGCCTTCCTGGATGAACCCTGAGGGCCAGGTCAGATACCAGTTGTAATCGGCTACATTCCAGGACGTGGGGTCGTAAGCGCGGGCGGTCCATCTATCGGTCAGGGTAAGGGTGCCGCCGTATTTTGGCTCTCCTGCTACTGTAGCCGGTGTAGTCGTCGGTGTAGTGGTAGGTGTAGTCGTCGGTGTAGTGGTAGGTGTTGTCGTCGGTGTAGTGGTAGGTGTAGTGGTAGGTTCGGCTTTTCCGCAGGATGCCAAAACAAGGGATAGCACTATCAAGCCACTTACCACCAACCAGAGAATTTTTCGTTTGGTCATTATCTCTCTCCTTTCATTTTTGTTTCGGATTTTTAACCATTGTTGAACAATTTTCCACACTCGTCTCTTCCTCTCCTGTTCCCGCCTCTTCTACCTCCTTATTGAATCAAGAAAACTGGTTAATGAAAGTATAGTATTCGGGAATGTATTTGTCAATACATTTATTGTGTTTTGTGTTAAAACACGGAACTTTATTCCAGCGCCACATTTGATATTATGTGTGAGTTCTACTCAAGAACCCCTTCTATTACCAACTCGGCAATTTCGTCATCAGACATACCGAGAATTTCCTTGCAGATATATTCATTATTCTCACCAAGCAGAGGGGCAGTCCTCACTTCCAGCGAGGCTTTGGAAAACTGGAAAGGAGGTCTGGGAGACCGGTATTTGCCTATCTCCGCGTGTTCCAACTCCCGGAAAAAGTTGGAGTGCTTTAGTTGCGGGTCATTAATCGATTCTTCGACGGATTCCGCCACGCCGGCGTTAATTCCCGCCGCCTGCATCAGGTACATCACATCTTCCTGCGGATAGTTTACCGTCCAGGCTTCAACAAGTTTATCAAGCTCGTCTTCATTCTCTTTTCTGCGCAGGAGAGTACTGAATTTGGCATCCTGTGTCCAATCAGGGTTGCCGATAACTTTACAGAAACTATGCCATTCTTTGTCGGTGAACACCGCAATCGTGCACCAGTGGTCATCTCCCAGACAGCAATAATTACCATGCGGCGCCGCGAAATCACAACGGTTTCCGTCTCTTACCGCCACCTTTCCATTAACCTCGTAATCAAGGATGAGGTGTGACATAAACTGTACTCCCATCTCATACTGTGACATATCGAAGTACAGCCCTTTTCCGGTCCGATTGCGGTAATCAAGGGCGGACATAATGCACAAAATGGCAAAGTTTCCGGTAAGGAAATCTGTGTGTGCATCGTAGTGTTGTGGTTTCCTGTCAGGCCAACCGACAAGATGGTGAAAGCCGGATAGAGCAGTCAGATGATGTCCGTAACCCGGGTGCAGGGCGTGGGGTCCCGTCTGTCCCTGCATACAGGCGCTAAGCATAATAATGTCAGGATTCACTTTTTTCAGTTCTTTATAACCCAGCCCCATTTTGGCTATTACCCCGCCGGCGAAGTTTTCAGTTACAACATCCGCCCATGCCGCCAGCCTTTTAGCTACTTCTTTTCCCTTTGGGTGAGCAAGATTCAGAGCAAAGCTGAGTTTACTGGTATTGTTTTGATTAAAGTCCGTAGCGCGGTTAAGTCCGGGGATATGGTCTTTGTAGGCATGTCTTGACCTTTCACCGTCAGGACGGGTTTTGCCTTCTATTTTAATCACCTGCGCGCCGCAATCAGCCAGAGTCTTGGTCATCAGGGGCATGGCAAGAACCCAGCTGAAATCAGCGACTTTTAATCCTTCGAGCGGTTTTCTCAACATTTACCTTTTTCCTTCCCAGCAATTTAGATTACTCCAGCTTGTCTCAGTGCAATCATTTCCTGGCTTGAAAGTCCGAGTTCTTTTTGATAGATTTCTGTATTGTGTTCGCCAATCAGCGGTGCACGGCACCAAATTTTTGGCGGAGCTTCAGTAGCAAGAGAAAATGCGCCTGGATAGGTGATGGTTGTCTGTAACTCAGGGTGTTCTACCTTAACCCAATAATTGCGGGCGGCTAACTGTTCGCTATTGAGAATATCCGCCACGGTGGAGACCGGGTATAAAAAGATACGGCGCTTGATTGCCCCGGCGTATAATTCCATCTTGGTGTGTTTCATAAAAAACTTCACCGTTGGCGCCACAATACAGTCCACAATTTCCTGGGTCGTTTCTTCGAAACTAAACGTCTCCCAATCCAGGTTCCGCAGAAAGTCATTAGCCATACCCTCCTCTTCCATCCAGGCAAGCAATCGCCTGTTCCGTTGCGCCTGCACCAATCCGCTTTCGTACATCCAGATGACATCCCCGTCTTTGCAGGGCCAAACGGTTACGTTCCTGATAATCTTACCCGAAGGGAGCATTTTCCTGCCACCACGCAGATACTTTTGCTTGTTCTGATCCCATTCCGCGGTCATGAAAAGGCGTGTCACAATCTCTTGAATAGAAATGTCCACATGTTGTCCTTCGCCCGTCATTGTACGCTGATAAAGGGCGATGGTTGCCGCTGCCGCCGCTCCTGAACCGGCGTTTAAGTATGCCTGAAATTCATGGCTGACCCGCACCGGAGCACGGTCGGCATCACCGAAAGCATGCATCTTACTACCCAGTGCCCAGGTTGTAATTTCAGAACCCTTGAAATCTTTGTACGGACCCGACTGTCCGAATGGAGTGATGGAAACCATAATGAGACGGGGGTTCAGTTTCTCTAAATCCGCATATCCTAGACCAAGCCTCTCCATATATCCGGGTGCGAATGACTCTACCAGAAAGTCGGCAGTCTTGACAAGTTTCTTAAGCAGTTCCCTGCCATCTGCGGATTCGATGTTTAGCGTGATGCTTCTTTTGTTCAGATTAAAGGCAAACCATGAGAGGCTTTTCTCAGGATTTGGTTCGTTGTGGTAGAAAGGGCCAATATTTCGAGATGGGTCTCCTTGAGGCGGCTCAATTTTGATGACGTCAGCCCCCATGTCTCCCATCAGTTTCCCGCATAAGGGCGCTTTTTCATCGGTCAAGTCCAGCACTCGATATGGACTTAATAACCCTTTTCTCTCTGTATTCATCCGGTAACTCCCCAATTGATTAGCTCTGACAATTCAATAAATTATTTTAGCATTTCCTGTGATAGAGTCAATACGCTAATGATATTGTCAAGGAGGTCGGTAAAGACAGATGGTGTAGTCACCAGCCTGCTTATCTTCTCACGAATTGCTTGTGGATTGCGGCTTAAGAGTTCACTTCAATCGATACTGTGATATCTATGCCCTCTTCTTTCGGCTCAAGCGCCTTTCGTAGTAATTCAGTACCAGATTGAGGGCATTAGCCGCGCTGGCAAAGGAAAAATACAAAGGGTAGCTGGCGGAAACATAGTGCTCGATGTGCTTAAATATTCTGCCTGCTTCTTCGGGAACGATGCTGGTTTGTATCACGATAGCCACCGGTTTGGAGGTATGGTCAAAATCGAAGGGGCGGCCAAGTAAATCCCCGCCTCTGGTGGATTGGCTGGGTACGACGAAATTGACAATAAAATCGAATTGTCCCCAGCGCATGAGAATCTCTAAGGCGCGTTTTACATTTGCAGGCTCCATGCTCTGCGAGTAATCGATAGGATTGTTAAAGAAATTACCTGCCGCCTGGCTAAACTCGCGTAGTTCACCGATAAATGCCCTTGGCAACTGAGGCAATATCAGTCCCCGCTTCTCAAATTCATCGGCGATAATAACGCTTGAGCCGCCGCCGGCGCCAATTAAGAGTGCCCGCCTGCCGTCTGGTACATTCAGGAAGGAGAGCGTGACCAGCACATCTGCCATTTCATCAAGGTTTTGAACCTGTATTACCCCTAACTGATGACAGATAGATTCCCAGATGGAGTGGCTACCCGCAAGCGAAGCAGTATGTCCCATGACTGCACGCGTGCCAGCCGGGGTGACACCGCCTTTGAGCAGTACCACTGCCTTTTTACCGGCGGCATATTTCAGCGCGCGATGGAATCGGGGACCATCTTTTATTCCCTCAAGGTACAGGGCGATAATTTTTGTTTTCGGGTCATCAGCCAGATATTCCAGAAAATCGCTTTCGTTAAGGTCACAGGCGTTACCGATACTGATGACCTTGCTAAAACGGATACCGCGTAAGCCAGCCTGTCTGACAAGGTAATTGGAATTGCCACCGCTTTGACTGATGAAAGCCAACGTGCCACTTTCGCGTGGAAAGAGGGCGCTAAATGACATATGCGCTTCAGGACAGTATATCCCCAGACAATTCGGGCCAATAATCCTGATGTTATGCTTGCGGGCAACACGGAGTAATTCCGTTTCTAATTTCCTGCCTTCTTCCTCATCAATCTCACTGAAACCGGCAGTGCAAAAATGAATTGCCTTAGTGCCTTTCGCCGCCGCTTCTTCAATAAGTTGAGGGGCAACACGGGCAGGTACCAGCCCCACAATAAAGTCTAACGTGTCCGGAATATCCCGAATATTCTGATATACCTTACAGCTTTCCACCGTGCCGCCCTTAGGGTTGACAAGGTAAAGCTTTCCTTGGGATGGAAAGTCCAACTTGAGGTAACCTTCGAGGAAACCGCGGGTCCAGTGTTGAGGGTTGGCAGTAGTTATCCCTACCAGGGCAACGGAACGGGGATGGAAAATGGGGTCAAGACTCTTGTAGCTATAATTCATTGTTCATAAACCTTCTGCCTCTGATAACTTATAATACAACGTAATTCTTCCGTATGTCTAAATGTGTGTGACTCTGGTACAATAATGTTCAAACTTATCGGAGGTGATTAATGGCTAGGACAGTAGTTCATGTTTGCATTTTGGTGAAAGATATTAACCAGGCAATTGAACGTTACAGCAATATAGTAAAAGTGGCTTCATTCCAATTGCTCAAATGGAAAGTGGTCAGGCAGGAGCGTTTTGCCGAGGATGAAAAATACATTACCGCCTTCTTTGACGGGGATGATGGTTGTGATATTCAACTCCTCCAGCCGCCTGATGAACAGTCGCCATTATACAAGCGTCTGCAAAAACACGGCGAGGGTGTCCACCATATTTGTTTCTCGTCATCACATATTGAGGATACTTATCGGCTGTGTAAGGAAAAAGGTATCGCTGTGAACGACCGGATAATCGATGAACGCGCCGATGGTGGCGATAAGACAGATATCAAACATTTCTGGATATTGCCTCAGTATGCCCACGGAGTGCTCATCGAGGTGATAGATGACTATAAAGTAGTCGATGGTTTTCTGAAGAAGTGATGATTTCTATAAGAGAGGGCACAATCCGTTTGTATTGTAAATAATATCCCTCTCATTCTCCTTTAGCGACAATCGGCGTTTTCCTTGACATCTGACTTCAGGGCAAGTATTATGCGATAGTTAATATCACAATGAACAAGTTACGTTTTGGCACTGCCGGTTCACCTGGAAATCCTGCGAATCTATCGACTGTTGATGGCATCAAACGCATTGCTGAGCTTGGACTGGATTGTATGGAGATTGAATTTGTCCAGGGTGTCAGGATGGGTAAAGATACCGCCCGGCAAGTAGCCGCAGTTGCTACGAACAGGGACATTAAACTATCGGTGCATGCCCCGTACTACATTAATCTGAATGCCCGAGAAATGGAGAAAATCCAAGCCAGCCAGGTCAGATTGATACAGGCAGCGCGCGCCGCTTCTTTGTGTGGCGCTGGTGATATAGCCTTCCATGCCGCCTTTTATATGGGTAGTTCGCCTGAAGAAACCTATGAAATGGTTAAAAAATATCTCTTGGAAGTCATAGCGCAGCTGACTGAAGAAAAAATCGGCGTTACCTTGAGACCGGAGGTTATGGGGAAACTGAGCCAGTTCGGTACTCTCGATGAATTGCTTAATCTGTCCTCTGAAATGAATGGAGTAGCGCCGTGTATTGATTTCGCTCACTGGCATGCCAGAACCGGCAAATACAATTCATACGAAGAGTTCAGCGGCGTTTTAGCAAAGACAGAGAAACGATTGGGTAAAAGAGCTCTGGCGAACATGCATATTCACGTGGCAGGTATTGCCTATGGCAATAAAGGGGAATTGCACCATCTTAATCTGGGAGATTCGGATTTCAAATATGAGGAACTGCTCAGAGCGCTCAATGATTTCAGGGTCGGCGGGTTATTGATTTGTGAGAGTCCTAATCTTGAGGATGATGCCCGCCTTTTGCAAACAGCCTACATCAACCTGCACAACAAAAACAGCTAAACCAATGGAATCATCCGTGCCTCAACACGACAAAGAATGAAATTAGAATTCTGCTATGTAGTGTCGGGTTTCTTGAACCCGACCGCATGCACAGGCGGGGATGTCTGTGCCGCCTATGTTGCTAAGCATTATCCCAGCGGATAGGGTGGATTACCAGCGATTGAAAGTCTCGCCTTTTTTCGCTGCGAAGTTGTTTCTGGGCTGAAAAGAGCTGCCATTTCTTGAGCCGGAGAAATTACTTCTTGAGTTGGATGGTCTTTTAGGTTTGATTACCACTTTGCGTGATTCACCTTCGCCAATACTCTCGGTATAAACGGCGGAATGGTTGGCCAGCGCCATATGAACAATACGCCGCTCGTAGGGAGGCATGGGTTCCAGGGTAAAGGGGGAGCCTTTGGTTTTAACAGTCTCTGCCATCCGGTGTGCCAGAGACTGTAAAGCTTCAAAACGGCGTTGCTTGTAACCTTCGGCATCGATGATAATGGGTATCCATGTGTCGGTCTTGTGTCCGACAATCAGTCTCAGTACATATTGTAGAGAAGACAGTGTCTGTCCACGCCGCCCGATAAGAATTCCCAGGTCTTCGCCCTCGATGTTGAACGCAATTGGCGCCGAATTCGGCTCGCCGCTTTCATCTGGATAAGTGCCGGGAACGATCGTGCCTTCCACGCCCATTAGTTTCAGCAATTGCTCCAGTTCACTTCTGGCGATGCTGATGATATCAATATTCCCTGTCTCAGGCGTCTTAGATTCAGCGGTAGAGTTCAAAACTTCTACGCTAATAAGCGCATCCTCAGCGCCCAGTCCAAAGAGGCCGCCACTCTTACCCTCGCTGAGTATGTTGATATTCACGTCTTCTCGATTGACGCCTAATTGTTTCAGTGCTTTGGCAATGGCTTCATCGACTGTCTTACCGCTTACTTCCAGAATTTCCATATCGGCTTTCCTTTCTCCGTATTCTGTGGACCTGTTAGAACATTACGAGCAGTACTATCGATTTCTCTCGATTGTATTTTCTTGGGTTCAGAGTATGGTTTTGATGGTTTATTGGTATCGTCGGGTTTCTTCCCAAATAAACCAGCCAGTCCGCCCCAACCGGTGACAAAATACTGCATCACGATGCTGATGACATTTGAAGTAACCCAGTATAACGCCAGACCGCTGGGGAAATTTAGAGTCATAAAAGCGAACAAGAGCGGCATCATCACCAGCATCATCTGACTTTGTGACTGTTGCTGAGCGTCAGTAGTCTGCGGCGTTACCATCTTCTGCTGTAACCACATCGTGCCGCCGACCAGGATAGGCAAAATCATGAGTTTGTCCGGCGAGCCGAGGTCCAGCCAGAGGAACTGGCTGTTCAATGGCACCATTGGGAATACTAGTCCCCATGAGGAATAAAGATGCCGTGAAAGATTCAAAAGTGCCTCGGGAGTAGTCGCCAGCACACGGATGATTGACTGATACAGGGCTATCCAGATGGGCGTTTGTATTAACATCGGCAGAATACAGCCGATATTGGTGACGCCGGTCTCTTTCAGGAGAGCTGCCTGCTCTTTAGCCATCCGCTGTTTATCTTTGCCGTATTTCTTTTGCAGTTCCTGAATCCTGGGCTGAAGGTCCTGCATCTTCTTGCTAGATTCGAGCTGCTTTTTGGAAAGCGGATACATCACTCCTCTTATGAGAACGGTAAAGATGATAATAGCTATTCCCGGGCTATTGAAAAGATATTTTGAAACCACGATGAGTACATTTATCATCGGGTTTAAGATAATTAATTCCCAGATTGCCCCAATATCCACGAAAACCTACCTCACTTCACTGTGCTAAGAGAAAATGTTTGTCTGGTTTTAGTTAGTACGTTAATTCCATAGAGATTATCTTTAGTGGTATGGACATACACAACATCGTCACTAACAAAGAGCGGAGCATTGATACCTTCCGCGAAACTATCCAGTTCTTTCTGGCTGCCGGTCTGAGTATTGATGAGAAAAACATTCCCGGTATTCTTACGTAAGTTAGTAGTTGCCACAACGATAGAATCGCCCATAGCCACCGGTGATGAGCTAATCGGATCCCCAAACTCGTATTTGTGCACCAGACTGCCATTCGAGGCATTCAGTGCATATACATTGCCATCGAGACAGGGAGCATAAACAATGCCATTGAGCACTAAAGGCTTTGCCCAGAACCAGTTTTGCGGACTGGTTTCGTCTTTACCGGTTGTTGGAAATTCCCATAC
>JAQTPO010000074.1 GCA_028712845.1 Dehalococcoidales bacterium
TCGATGAGCATATATTAGATAAAATTGAATCTAAACATGGCATTACTTTCCAAGAAGCTGAAGAGGCGTGTTTATCTGGGGCACGGCATATCAGGAAAAGTCGGGATGAATTATACAAGGTCTTCAGTCAGACAAATGCAGGGCGGTATATTCTGGTAGTGCTCGTAAATCGAAACGAAGGTGTTTGGAAGATAGTCACCGCCAGAGATATGACCGATAGTGAAAGACAATTGTACAATCGGAGGTAGATATGAAAGATTTAAATAAGACCATAGATAATATTGAAAAAGGAAATGCGTGGGAAGATACTGACGAAGTAGTGCAAATTGATGTCAAGAAACCACTGGATAAAGTGATACCGGTACGCCTTTCATCTGAAAAATGGGAAGAACTGCGGCGGGAAGCAAAAGAGTTGGGTATTGGTCCTACCACACTTGCCCGTATGTGGATTCTGGAGAGGCTACGACAGAAGATGAAGGTTTAATTAAGAATTCGTAGAATTCCCCACACAGAGATTGCCACGTCACTTCGTTCCTCGCAATGACTAATTATTTTTCTGGTATCTAGTTTTTCCCCACTTCTTTTTTCTTCTCCATTCTAGTACAATAACCATATTATGCGAGAAAGCATTACCCCCATCCGCCAGCAGTACCTCAGAATCAAGAAAAAGTATCCCCAGACGATTGTGCTTTTCCGGCTGGGTGATTTCTATGAGACCTTCGACGAAGACGCGAAAATCGCTTCCCGCGAACTGGAGATTGTCCTCACTTCACGCGAGATGGGCAAAGGCAATAAGGTGCCGATGGCAGGCATCCCTTACCACGCCATCGATAACTACCTGGCAAAACTAATCAATCGCGGCTATAAAGTTGCCATCTGCGAACAACTTACCAAACCGGGTGAGACGAAAGGCATCGTCCAGCGCGATGTCATCCGCGTGGTGACACCGGGGACGGTGGTCGAACCGACACTGCTCGATAGCAAGGCGAACAACTATCTGACCGCTCTGGTGATTAATGAGGATATTGCGGGCATTGCTTATGTGGATATCACCACCAGCGAATTTGCCACCACCCAGTTGCCTTTAGACCGCGTGCGGAATGAACTGGAACGGCTCAAGCCTTCGGAAATTATTTTACCGCAAGGTGCTGAATTAAACGGTCTGGAACTTGCGGTGCCTTTAACCCGACTCGATAGCTATCACTTCGAGACGGAGGTCGCCCGACAGATATTATTGGAGCATTTCGGCACAGCGACACTGGATGGTTTCGGGTGTGCAGGATTACCGCTGGCAATCAGCGCCGCCGGCGCTATCATTCACTATATTCAGGAGACACAGAAGGGGATGCTGGGGCAGTTGACCCGGCTTGCCACCTACACCACCGATGCTTTTATGGCGCTTGACATGCAGACGCAGAATAATCTGGAGCTTTTCCGCGGCAGTTCAGGCTCTGCCAAAGGCTCACTGCTCTCCGTAATCGACCTGACAAAAACGGCGATGGGGAGTCGCTTGATGAAACGGTGGTTGAGTCAGCCGTTACTTGACATAACAGAACTAAACAAGCGTCAGGATGCCATCGAATGGTTCGTTGGTAATTCTTTGCCGCGCGCCCAGACGATTGCTTTTCTCAATAATATGGCGGACATCGGGCGTATTATAAACCGGATTGCCAGCAATATTGCCAACCCGAATGAATTGATTGCTTTACAGCGCGCGCTGGAGACCGTTCCCAAGCTCAAGGAAACGCTGGAAAGCAGTGCAATCGATTGGTTGAAGAATGAACTCAAACCTCAAACGGAAGTGATTGAACTGATTGGTCAAGCCATTGTGCCGGAGCCGTCAACCGGCGTCGGTGAGGGCGGTGTCATCAAGCCGGGCTTTTCGGAAGAACTGGACAATTTGCGGTCGGTATCCAAAAATGCCAAACAATACCTCGCCAATCTGGAACGCACCGAGCAGGAGAAGACCGGCATCAAGTCGCTGAAAATCGGTTATAACCGGGTCTTCGGCTACTACATCGAGATTTCAAAGTCGTATGTGGCGCAAGCGCCGGAAAGCTACATCCGGAAACAAACTCTTGCCAACGGCGAGCGTTACTTTACGCCGGAACTGAAAGACTACGAATCGACTATCCTGAATGCCAGAGAGCGGATTGAAGAGCTGGAGACGGAGCTATTCCAGCGTGTCTGCAAGCAGATAAGCGATAGCCGGAAGTCCATTCTGGAACTGGCGGAAGCGCTGGCGAACATCGATGTGTTTGCCGGTCTGGCGGAAGTTGCCATCCGCTACAACTACAAACGCCCGAAGTTAACTAACGATGATGAAATTATTATCAAAGGCGGACGGCATCCGGTCGTGGAGCGGGCATTGACCGAATCCAGCTTCATCCCCAACGATACTTATTTATCAAATAAAGACACGCAGTTGGTGATTCTCACCGGTCCGAATATGGCAGGCAAATCGACCTATCTGAAACAGGTGGCGATTATTGTCCTGCTGGCGCAAATTGGTAGTTTTGTGCCGGCGGATGAAGCGACAATCGGACTGGTGGACCGTATTTTCACCCGCATCGGCGCCCGAGAAGACCTGGCAGGCGGGCAGTCCACATTTATGGTTGAGATGGTGGAGACTGCCAGTATTCTGAACAATGCCACGCCGCACTCCTTGCTCATTCTGGATGAAATTGGTCGTGGCACCAGCACTTATGACGGGCTTTCCATTGCCCGTGCGGTGGCGGAATATATCCATAATCATCCCAGGTTTGGTGCGAAGACCCTCTTTGCCACGCATTATCACGAGATGGTAGAGCTTGCCGATTACCTGCCCCGGGTCAAAAATTACAATGTCGCGGTGAAGGAAGAGAAGGGCGAAGTCATTTTCCTGCGCAAGATTGTGCCCGGCGGTGTTGACAAGAGCTACGGCATCCACGTGGGTAAACTGGCGGGTCTGCCGAAAACCGTAGTGCACCGCGCACAGGAGATTCTGGACGAACTGGAAGGCGACGGAAAGGCAATCAAGCCCGCGCAAAAATCCCGCCGGAGGCAACCGGTGCAGCAGATATCGCTTTTTGCTGAGAAATCGCCGTTGCTGGAAGAACTGGAAAAGCTGGAGATTGACTCCCTGACACCTCTGGAAGCCCTGACCAAACTGTATGAATTACAGAAGAGGGCAAGGGAATAGGACAGGCTAAATTCCTGTACCTTTTATTAATTTCAGATGTGGGAAAGGATAGTGTTGGGTATTATTTGTTACCAGAGGCACTCCTAATTCTTGCGCGGTAGCGGCGATAACCGCATCGACTACGCCGATGGTAATGCCTCTGGCACGGAGATTGTTCAATAACTTTCCAGCTGTTCTTGCGATTGATATATCCACCTTCACGGAAGTCAACCCGTCCAAAAAGCCGCCGGTTACTTTTTCTTCTTCTGCTCTCATCCCGTGGAATACTTCGAGGTGTGTTAATGTGCTTATTGCCAGCAAGCCGTCTTCTGCCAGTGCTTCCAGCCTTGTTTTGGCATAAGGGCGACCTCTTAGAAAATCGATGATTACATCCGTATCTACCAGACAGGCAATGTAAGGAGATTCACTATTTATCATTCTTACTTTCGTTCACGTAAAGAGCTGAGGAGCGGTCATTTTTACGTATTGAATATACAAACTCAGAGGTATCTTTTGTGGTTACAAGGTCAGTATGATTTTTATCTTTCCATGCACCGAAGCCCTTACCCAGCGCTTTTTTCTGCCGTTTCAGAGCGATATAATGTGTCAGCGCTTCTGTGAAGAATGCGCTGACTTCTCCCTGAGGTACCAGGTTACGTATTTCACCTGCTAGTTCTCGGGGTAAAGTTACTGAGATTTTTTCGGTGATACCGTTTCTAGACATTTGAATTTCCTTTTTGTAATCATACCAATGATACTACCAATAGACTGCCTTTGTCAAGAGCTAAAAAGGTTGCTTTCACTGGCATCTATCAGCTACAAGCTTATTCATTCAGGTCTTTGAGCAAGGCTTCTAACTTTTCATTGCTCCACCCGACAAAACCGGCGACCTGCTGAAGAGTCATCCCTGATACCATCTGGAGTTGACCGGCATCTACCGTGCCGACATGTTTTTCGATGATTGTCTTGATATTGGGTTTCTTCAAAATCTCTCCCACTGTGGAATTAAGCGTGAAAGCCATCATACCCTCCAGTTATGCTAAATAATATGCTCCGAATGATATGACATAATGTTTAGTATTGTCAAACAGTACCATACTTTAGAGAACCATTGCGAGACCCGATGCAATCGGGACGTGCAGAGGCAGTTAGGTTTGGGATTGGTTTCCTGCAGCGGCATATTGACACCCGGTTGTCAGAATCATACAATTGCTTTAGAAAATGGAGGATGACATAAAAATGAAAAAGCCTGATTTATTGATTCTCGTTTCTATCTGGGAGTTTATTGCTGCCTTTCTGGCATTCATCTGCATTGTCGCCATTGCTGTCTTTGCTTTTCCGGCGGTTCTTGGAGTGTGGGGCGATTGGGGTTACTCTTCTTACGGTATGATGAATAACGGAGATATGCCGAGAGTAGGTGCTATCTTCGGTCTGAGCATCGCAATACTCTTTCTTCTCTGCTTTATGGCGCTGGCAATTATCGGCGGTATCGGGCTTTTGATGGGAAAAGAATGGGGTCGTATCACAGGTATTGTCCACAGCGCGCTGAGTGTTCTCTGCTTCCCCATCGGCACTATTATCGGGGTGCTGGCTGTTATTTATCTAACCAAGCCGGAAGTGAAGGACTATTTCATTCCCCCACTTAAAACTTAACCAATGAATTTCTCAGGACGCCAATCGGCGCAATCTTAATCTCAACGGTATCGCCGGGACGCATCGGACCGATACCACCGGGGGTGCCGGTAGCGATGACATCGCCCGGCAAAAGGGTCATCACATTTGAGATGAAACTGATGGTTTCCTTTACAGGGAAGATGAGGTCATCGGTGTTGCCTCTCTGCTTTAATTCTCCATTGAGATAGGTTTCGATGGGTGCATTTGTCGGGTCAACCTCTGTCTCGATACATGGTCCGAAAGCGGCGAAAGTATCGAAGCCCTTGGCGCGAGTCCACTGTCCGTCCCGATTCTGCAAATCGCGTGCGGTTATATCATTGAAGCACGTGTAGCCGAGCACATAGTCCAGCGCTTCTTCCTGTGAGATATGACTGGCTTTTTTCTTTATCACCACGCCAAGTTCGCCTTCGTAGTCAACCCGCTCTGACATTTCCGGATAGATAATTTTGTCTTCAGGTCCGATGATCGCCGTGGTGGGTTTTAAAAAGAGTAAAGGCGTCTGGGGAATTTGTGATTTCAGCTCATTGGCATGGCTGCGGTAGTTCAGTCCCAGACAAACGATCTTGGAGGGGATACAGGGAGCCATGAGTTTGACCTCATTCAGTTTATGGGTAGCGCCGGAATAGCGGATGGTACTGAATGGATTGCCCCTGATAGCCTTTATGGTTTTACCGGTGAGCACTCCGTAGCTTATTTTTTTACCGATTGCGCAACGTATAATCTTCATAGTAATTAGCTTATCCTCCTATCTTCAGTGAATCGTCAGGAGATAGAGTCCCGCCTTGCCCAGTAATCGACAAACTTCGATAGGGCAATTGCCGCCCGTTCCAGTGTCAGAAAAACAGGCATTCCCTGTTTCAGATAGAAATCAGCTGCACGCCGCCGTGCGCCTTCGGATTCGATGTAAGCCACGCCGTTAGATTCTTCGGGAAGTACCATAATTACCGGCTTGCCGAATTTATCACGGGCTTCTACCGGCACTTTTTGATTCTGCTGTATCATATTACCGTGCATCGATTCCTCTTTGTTTCCGGATGACACGTTGGATAGTTCAATTTCACTGACGAGGAGCGCATCGATATCGGTGTCGGTAAAAACGGTCTCCATGACCGCTTTCAGCATCGATGGCGTCGGGAAAGGACTACCGACATCGACCGGATTGCGCGCGCTGGAGCCCTGCGCCGGAACAATTCCTAATAGTTTCTGCTGTAATTCGCGCGGGAAAACCGGCAGGGGGATTTTAGCCTTTTCGAAAGAATCTGCCGCTGCTACTCCAATACCGCCGCCGCCACCTACAACACAGAATTTCCGCCCTTTGATTGGCGGCAGGTGTAAAAAGGCAAGTGTAGCATCCATCAGCTCATCCAGCCCGTTCACACTGACTGCTCCGGACTGTTTGAAAAGAGCTTCCCAGACCTGCGCGGCACCGCTCAAGGAGGCAGTGTGAGATTTCACAGCATGAGCGCCGCCCTCGGTCAAGCCGCCTTTCCAGAGAATCACCGGCTTGACTCTGGTAACCTTCTTTATAAGTTCAAAAAACCTTGGTCCGTTTTTTACCCCCTCGATATAGCCGATGATGATTTTTGTTTCAGGGTCTTCATAAAAATATTCCAGTAAATCACACTCATTTATGTCAGAGGCATTGCCGTAGCTGACAAGCTTGCTGAAACGGATACCCAATCCATCGGCGCGGCGTGGAATCCTGATACCGAACCCGCCGCTTTGGCTGATGCATCCCACAGCGCCGCTTTCTTTAGAGAGTGTTTCTCCAGGTGGAATAGTCAGACCGCCGCGCGGGCAGTAAACGCCGAAACAATTCGGCCCGATAACTCGTATCCCTTTAGCGGCAGTTGCTGCAATCGTTTTTTCCATTTGCACGCCTGCTTCATCGCGTTCGCTAAAACCGGCGGTGATAATCTGTGCGCCTTTAATCCCTTTCTTCAGGCAATCCTCCAGTACCTTGGGCACTGCCGGTGCGGGCACCAGAATGGTGGCAAAGTCAACCGGTTCTGGAATATCTAAGACATTCGGGTATGCTTTCATCCCGAAGATTTCCGATTCCTCACGGTTAATGGGGAAAAATTTGCCTTTGTAGCCAAAGGTGATTTGAGCTTTAATAAATCTACCACCGAATTTGCTTAAGCTGTTGGAAGCACCGATGACCGCATGTGTTCCGGGGGAAAAAATTGGGGCAAACTCTTCTAATTTATTCAATATCTACCATCCTTTCGAATAACCGCCAATGTGAGAAGTTTCTTAAGATATCTAATAAAGTAAATAATACTCGCTAAATATTGGTGCGGTCAATTTACTTTTGTAGGGTTGGGTTTACAATCCGACCGCTCAGAACAGGCAGGTTTTAAACCTGCCCCGGCGAAGTCTCAATAGAGGAGAATTGCCTTTCAGTAAGACGCCGTAACTAAGGTAAGGTAATATCTCGCGATTTAACGCGACATTTTTCGGCAGTGATAATTGCCTTAATCTCATCTACCGCTAATCCAATACGGTCGGAATGATTGATGACGACATAGTCGAACATCGAAACCTGTTTTATCTCATCATCGGCGGCTTGAAGTCGTACTGCCAGTGTTGTTTGTGATTCCGTGTAACGTTTCGTCAATCTATCGGCGAGCTCTTCCCTGGATGGTGCCATCAGAAAAATGAATACTGCCTGAGGCACGATTTTCTTGATGCTTGCCGCTCCCTGCACATCGACTTTGACCATAATGTCGTTGCCCTGTTTTAATGCCTTTCGTATAGGCTCCTTGGGTACACCGTACCAGTTGTTATAGACACTAGCCGATTCCAGTAGTTCATTATTTTCTAATAAGTTCTGGAATTCATTTTTGCTGACAAAGTGGTAGTCCACATCATTTTTCTCATTGAAACGGCGCGGTCTGGTAGTCATCGTGGTCACAAATTTGAAGTTCGGGCTGGATTTCTTGAGATAATTAAGGACGGCGTCTTTGCCCACACCAGATGGACCTGAGAGAACAATAAGCAAAGGTTTTCCTGAAAATTCAGGGCTGCGGCTGCTTTTTGGTGAATTGTCTCCCATTAATACCTATTCTTCCTCTGATATTGGTTTTGGTGAACCTGTTTGTAGTCTGCCGGCGATGGTATCCGGTGCAAGCGCTGCCAGGATGACATGTCCGCTATCGGCGATAATGACGGCTTTGGTCCGTCTGCCATTGGTCATATCGATGAGCAACCCTTTATTTCTGCCGTCCTGCACCGTGCGCTTGGTCGGCGCGGAATTTGGGGAAGCGATGGCGATGACTCTGTTCATCGCCAGCATATTATTAAATCCAATATGTACTAATTCAATTCCCATTCCCATGTCTACACCTCAATCTGGTTTCGATTGTATAATTACCTGTCCAGCAACGATAAATTTAATATATTGCTATAATATACTTTTTAAGGGCGATAGACAACTCTCTGTGTTAGCGTCCCACTACCTAAATAGTGCTATGGGTCTCTAAGCATATACAGCCCGGTCTCTAATCCAATTTGCTTACGGACTTTACTTGACGCCAGATAAAAAATACTGAATAATGAAAAAAGGTACTAAGGCTGTTTTTTATTGAATTTTGGGGTAAATAAACTGTATAAAATACTAACAGCGAAAACTCTGGTTCCAAACATTCATCTATTCAAGTTCGATGCGCCACGTATTGCACGTAAAGCTAAAGCAGGTCAGTTTGTTGTCCTGATGAAAGATGAGAATGGTGAGCGTATTCCTCTTACTGTCGCTGATAGTGATGCAAAGACAGGCACGCTGACTATCGTCTTTATGGAAGTGGGCAAAACTACCCGCGAGCTCGGTCTCCTGAAGACCGGCGATTCAATTATGAGTTTGACGGGACCGCTTGGATTGCCCACTCACATTGAGAAATACGGCACTGTAGTTTGTGTTGCCGGTGGCTTTGCCGTTGCCCCCGTTATGCCGATTGCCAGGGCAATGAAACAGGCGGGCAATAAAGTCATTTCCATTTTAGGGGCGCGCAGTAAGGAACTTCTTTTTTGGGAAGATGAACTGCGCAGTGTCAGTGATAAATTGATAGTCACCACGGATGATGGGACTTATGGGCGAAAAGGACTGGTAACTGAACCGCTTAAAGAGTTGCTTGAGAGCGAGAAAGTTAATCTGGTTGTTGCCATCGGGCCCAGTGTGATGATGAAATTCTGTACGAAAACAACTCAGCCGTTCGGCGTAAAAACAATCGTCAGCCTGAACCCGATTATGGTTGACGGCACCGGAATGTGCGGGTGCTGTCGGGTGGTGGTCGGCGGGCAAACCAAGTTTGCCTGTGTAGATGGGCCTGATTTTGACGGACATCAAGTGGATTGGGACTTACTGGCGGCGCGTCAGCGCACCTATCTCACGGAAGAAAAACAAGCCCTGGAAAACTGGCAGTGCCAGTGCGGCAAACATTCTTAACTTGAAACCTGGAGGACTGACATCGCTAAGCTTAATTTGAATCGAGTCGAAATGCCACGCCAGGAACCAAAGACTCGAGGTAAAAATTTCAAAGAAGTAGCCTTAGGTTATACTCCGGAAATGGCGGCAGAAGAAGCCAGCCGTTGTATTCAGTGTCCCAAGCGGCCCTGCGTGAGCGGCTGTCCGGTTAATGTGGATATCCCCGAGTTTATCAAAGCGCTCCGCGACGGCAAAATGACGGATGCAGTAATAGCCCTCAAGGGCAAAAATGCTTTACCGGGTATCTGCGGGCGTGTGTGTCCTCAGGAAACTCAGTGCGAAGTCAAATGTACGCTCGCCAAGCAAAAAGCGCCTGTTGCTATCGGGCGGTTGGAGCGTTATGTTGCCGACTGGGAGCGGGAGCACAAGGCTGAAGTGCCTCCCGCGGCACCGTTATCCCCATCGACCGGTAAAAAAGTGGCTATAATCGGTTCGGGACCGGCAGGCTTAACAGCCGCCGCTGACCTTGCGAAAATGGGTCACAGCGTTACGATGTTCGAGGCGTTACACGTGGGTGGCGGCGTACTGATGTACGGTATCCCCGAATTTAGATTACCCAAAGAGATAGTTCAGAATGAGGTCAATTTTGTAAAGTCGTTGGGTGTGGAACTGGTGCTGGATGCAGTCATTGGTAAAATGGATACAGTCGATGAGCTTCTGACTAATGGTTATGATGCTGTTTTCCTCGGCACCGGCGCCGGTTTGCCGATGTTTTTGAATATACCCGGAGAAAACGCTAACGGTATCTATTCCGCCAATGAGTGGCTCACCCGCACCAACCTGATGAAAGCTTATCTTTT
>JAQTPO010000217.1 GCA_028712845.1 Dehalococcoidales bacterium
CTTTATACTCTGGCACACATGGAACAGATGCGCTTGGCCAGAATTGCGCTAAGAAGTGCTTGTGTAGAAAGTAATATCCGCAAACTGGCTATTTCAATCATAAAAACTGCCGCTAAAGGCACCCTCAGACTGGCCCTCGAAGAAGCCTATAATTATCTGACTCACATAAAGAATGAGCAGAGCAAAGCTGCAGAGGCTTTGGCAATATTACAGAAATGGATGAGTAAAAAGAATGAACCTGGTGCTGCGGATATCTTTCTGGGGAGAGGGGATACCTCCATGCTATTAGGCGTATCCATTGACGTTCTCAGGAACTGGGAGCGTAATGGATTACTTAATGTCCCGAGAAACAGTAAAAACGGATATCGCATGTATGGATCGAAGGAAATTGACCGGGCTAAGGTAATTCGTACATTGAGAACGGCAAACTATAGCATGATAGCTATTTTGAGGATGTTGAAATCTGCAGATACTAACAATAGAGAGACTGAGATTCTAAAAATCGTTAGTACCCCACAACCGGACGAGGATATGGTCTATGCTACCGACCGATGGATTCTCACATTGTCTGAAACAGAAAAGAACGGTAAAGAACTGATAGCACAGATTAAAAAAATGGTAAATAGTTAGTCTCCCGGGGATCTTTCAAAAGGTTTCCAGCAACGATTAGTCACACTAACGGCATACTGCTGAAAGTAAAAGTACACAACTTGTAAACTGGGCGGTAGAGGATTTGAACCTCTGACCCCCTGCGTGTAAAGCAGGTGCTCTAACCAGCTGAGCTAACCGCCCGGGAAATGGCGCGCTTGGCGGGGCTCGAACCCACGACCTCAGCCTCCGCAGGGCCGCGCTCTATCCAACTGAGCTACAAGCGCATTTCTCGATGGTGCCGAAGGGGAGATTTGAACTCCCATGCCCTTTAGGACACTACGCCCTGAACGTAGCGCGTCTGCCATTCCGCCACTTCGGCATGCATGGAAATTATAATCACCAGAGCGTTCGAGTGTCAAACTATTTTGTATGGATTAAGCCCGGGAGCCGAAGATGGCGGTGCCGATGCGTACCATATTTGCGCCTTCTTCGATAGCGATGCGGTAAGAGTCGCTCATGCCCATTGATAAATATTTCATCTGAACGCCGGGCAAATTAAGTCCCGTGAGATTATCAAACAATTTTTTCGTACGTACAAAACAGGGTCTCGTCTCTTCAGGGTCAGCCGCGTAGGGGCCGATGGTCATCAAGCCCAGTAGCCTTATGTTTTTGAGTTTACTAATGTTCATAACCAGTGTTGGGGCATCTTCGGGCAATATGCCGCTTTTCTGGCTCTCGCCGCCGCTGTTTATTTCGATAAGCACCGGCATGGTTTTGCCGATTTCTGCGCAGCGCCGGTCGATTTCGCAGGCGAGTTCAAGCGAATCAAGCGTCTGGATGAGGTCAAATATCTCTACCGCTTTCTTAACCTTGTTTTTCTGGAGGTGGCCGATCAAATGCCACTCTGCCTGGCGGCCAATCAGCTGATAAGCCCGCTCAGTTTCCTGAACGTAGTTTTCGCCGATGATTTTCACTCCCGCCGCAACAGCTTCCAGTATGTCGGCCGGTGATTGCCCTTTGGCGGCGGCAACCAGAGTAATGCCGTGAGGTAGCTCGCCAAGCAGCCGTTTTACATTATGCGTAATCATTTTCAAAAAATTACCGGGCAAATATCCGGGCACGCCGACAAATTATATGTCCTGCCCGCTCTGCCGGTCAACCGCTTGTCAGATTGCCCCAGAAGCCACTATAATCAACGGCAGGGCGGTAAGGAAGATAGTTATGAAGGATTTCCCATCCGATAACGAAAAGGCACCGGAAATTAACCTCTCGGTTGAACTGGTGGCGCGGGCGCCCGGCCTGCGTTTGAAGAATCCGGTGATGACCGCTTCGGGGACTTTCGGCTATGGCACCGAGTATCTTCATCCCTTCGATATCCAGGAGCTGGGAGCTATCGTCTGCAAAGGCACGACCCTCAAGCCCCGCGAAGGTAACCCGCTGCCGCGCGTGGCTGAGACTCCGGCGGGTATCCTGAATGCCATTGGCCTGCAGAATATCGGAGTTGACGCTCTACTGCGGGAAAAAGCGCCGGTATGGACTGGCTGGCGGGTGCCGGTAATCGTGAACATCGCCGGCGAGACCGAAGCGGAATACGCTAAAGTAGCGGCGAAGCTTGAAGGCGCTGATGGCATAAGCGCTATCGAGGTTAATATCAGTTGTCCCAATGTCAGGGCAGGCGGTGCTGAGTTCGGCGCCGAACCTGAAGCGGCGGCTAAGGTCATAAAAACAGTACGGTCGGAAACTGGATTGCCCCTGCTGGTCAAGCTTGTCCCCAATGCCTGTAACATCGTCCAGGTGGCCGAGGCAGTGGTGCGCGCCGGTGCCGATGCCCTTACGGTCTCCAATACTATCAAGGGTATGGTCATTGATGTTGGACGCCGCCGGCCGCTGCTCGGGAACATCAGCGGCGGTCTTTCCGGGCCGGCCATCCGTCCGGTGGCGCTTTATCTGGTCTGGCAGGTTGCCGCGTCAGTTGGGGTGCCGGTCATCGGCTGCGGGGGCATCAGCACTGCCAG
>JAQTPO010000218.1 GCA_028712845.1 Dehalococcoidales bacterium
AGGCGAGATAAAGATTTTATTAATGCCGTAAACCGGCCTGCGGTCTTCCGGAGGTATGACTGCCTTTGGGCGAGATGATACGGAACGTAGCAAACGGACCTCTTCTTTCTCCACCAATTCACTGCGGCCTTCGGTAATGCCTGCCTGCGATGCTTGCCACGCAGCAAAATCAGGGAATCCGGTGATTTGAAGCACGGTATCGTTGAAATCACCGATGAGTCCGGTGAGAACGCAGAGCACCTTCCCACCAGATGCCTCGATATCCGGCACCATTTTATTATCACAAAGCTTGAGATAATTTTTAAGATTATTGAAAGTTACATTAGTGTAGCGTTCTTCATAAAGCATGCAATCCCTCCAAATTAGACTTCGTGTTTTATACTACACTTTCTATTTAACATAACAAATATTTTTTAATTCCAACAGTCTCTCCCGCATACGGAAGAGGGCAGCAACCGCCGCGCGTTCTCGGGAATCAACGCGGTTTGACATATACTGCTGTTGCCAGCTTCTGACGCCACCGGCATCGGCAACACCGATATACAGTATATCGGATTGACCGGATTGTTCGTTCTTGCGGGAGATGCTGGTAACACTGAGACCGAAATCGGATGAGAATTTTTCTCTGGCTGATATTGCCATAGCTTCAGCCATTTCCCCGCTAACCATATTGGTTCCATGTAATAAGCTGTCCGGTAGCCCTGAAACAGTTTTCATTAAAGCGGAGTCTATTATCAGTCCCCCACGGTAATAATGAGAACCGGCAGGAGAATGCGTAATGATATTTCCCATGAGTCCACCCGTAAAATCTTCCATTGTTGCCAGGCTCATCCTGCGATTGCTCAGTTCCTGCCCGATGATGCCTTCCAGCGTATCGGTGTCTGTACCCCAGACATATGGTGATAAAATTTCCCTGAGTGTCTGTTCAGCCGTGTCCAGTAATCGTGAAGCATTTTCGCCATGAGCAATCAATCTCACCTGTATGCCGTCCGGCTTGGCATAGATACCCAGGGTAGGATTGGTGACAGTAAAGAAAGATTTGGTTAGCTCCGCTACTTTGGCTTCCTGTATGGAGAAAGTTTTGATGGTGCGGGCAAGTATTGTTTCTCCCGGGAATTTATTCTTGAGTCTGGGCACGACCTCGTTTTGCCACATCGGCATCATCTCGCGCGGCGGTCCCGGCAGGGTGACAATAACCTTGCCGTTTTTTTCTACCCACCATCCGGGTGCAGTGCCTCTAGGGTTAGGTAAAGATACAGCAGAGGGAATGAGCATTGCTTGCTGTATATTGTGCGGCGGCATTTCCCGCCCCATGCGGTTAAACATCCCCCGGAGCTGGCTTTCCAGCGTAGCATTGATGAATTGCTCTTCACCCAGCACACAGGCAATGGCTTCTCTGGTCAGGTCATCCTGGGTTGGTCCCAGACCGCCGCTGGTAATCACCAGCGCGGAGCGCCTCAGTGCCTGTCGCAGAACCTGACAAAGTGTTTTTATATTGTCACCTGCCGTCATCATTCTTTGCAGTTCAATTCCGATTAAAGGCAGTTGAGAAGCGATATAACCGGCGTTCGTGTCCGTGATTTCGCCACGGAGAAGCTCGGTGCCTATTGAGATAATTTCTGCCTTAACTGGTGTAGTCATTGATTCAGTCCTTTTTTGATATTATGCTTTTGTTATTTTAGCCCTTTTCCATAAAAGTTTCACTTTTTTTCTTTATTATGCAGGGCAAGAGAGCCTATAATTATCTTTGGATGTAAATACGAGCTTAAGGTAAAAAATACTTGCGTACTGTTGATTTCAATTATAATTTGCCTCCGGAACTGATTGCTCAGAAGCCAATCGAGCCCAGGGACATATCACGGCTGCTGGTCGTTAATCGTCAAAGCGGGGCAGTCGAACACCATCATTTCAATGAAGTTCCGGACTTTTTACGTTCCGGCGATGTGATGATTTTCAATGACAGTCGTGTCATACCTGCGCGTTTATCAGGAACAAAAACAAACACAAAAGGTCAAGTTGAAATTCTCTTACTCCGACGGCTCAGTCCGAATGTCTGGGAAACACTGGTCAAGCCGGGGAGAAGAGTCAGGACCGGGGCGGCATTGGAACTGGCAGACGGGCAGGGAAGTTCCATTGTCGCAGCTGAGGTAATCGAAGAGAGAGAAAACGGTATCCGCATTATCAGATTTTCGGATGAATCCCTACTATCTGATTTAGGTACAGTTGCCTTGCCGCCCTATATTCACGAGCCGCTACAGAATCCAGAGCGCTATCAGACGGTTTATGCCGACCAGAAAGGTAGTGTTGCCGCACCAACCGCCGGATTGCATTTTACCCCCGGTCTGCTTACAAGGATAAGAGAAAAAGGAGTGAAGTGTTTATTCGTGACCCTTCACGTGGGATTGGATACTTTCCGTCTGGTGCAAGAGGATAATCCGCAAGAACATCGTATCCACCGGGAATATGGATTTGTGAGTGAAGATGTCGCCGGAGAATTGACTCGCGCCAAGAAAGAAGGCAGACGTATTATTTGTGTAGGTACAACCAGCGTGCGTTTGATAGAGGCGGTCGCTCAAACCGGTAGTAACGACCTGTTTA
>JAQTPO010000075.1 GCA_028712845.1 Dehalococcoidales bacterium
TGAAATTGATTGAACCTTTGCGCTATCTCTTCAAGGATGAAGTTCGCAAAGTAGGTCTCGAACTGGGACTGCCGGAAGAAATGATATGGCGTCAGCCCTTCCCCGGACCGGGTCTGGCAATCCGTGTCATCGGCGAAGTGAATAAAGAAAAGCTGGAGATTTTGCGTTCCGCCGACTTTATCCTGATGAACGAAATTAAGAAAGCGCAGCTGTACCGTCAGTTATGGCAGAGTTTTGCAGTGCTGACTGAGGTCCGGTCGGTGGGAGTAATGGGCGACCACCGTACTTACGGTTATCTGGTGGGCATCCGTGCTGTCACCAGCGAAGACGCGATGACAGCGGACTGGGCGCGCCTGCCTTATGATGTTTTAGCGCGCATCTCCAATCGTATCGTTAATGAAGTCCCTGAAGTGAACAGGGTGGTTTATGATATTACCTCCAAGCCCCCTTCAACGATTGAGTGGGAGTGAATAGCAACATTGTCATTGCGAGGAATTTAATGACGAAGCAATCTCAGGGATGTGGGGATTCCCCTCTCTGGGATTGCCACGCTTATGCTCGCAATGACGATGGGTGGAAGAAGGACAGTGAGTATTAATACCAGGCAGTACTACGTCTATATCATGACCAACAAAGCTGATACAGTTTTTTATACTGGGGTTACCAGCGATTTACTAAGAAGGGTATCCGAACACAAAGGAAAAATTAATGCAGGTTTTACTAAACGTTATGGAATTTCTAAATTAGTCTACTACGAAGTTTGTGAGAATGTTGAAGGCGCCATTTTAAGGGAAAAACAAATCAAAGCTGGGTCAAGACAGAAGAAACTTGACCTGATTGTAAGTATGAACAGCGGTTGGAATGATTTGTACGAGGGATTAACAAATTAATATGAATGTCATAGCGAGGAATGTAATGACGAAGCAAGCTCAGTGTGGGAGGAGCCTCTCTTCTCTGGGATTGCCGCGCGGAGTTTATCCTGAGCATGTCGAAGGACTCGCAATGACAAAAAGAGGAGACAATATTGAAAATTCTGGTGATTGGTAGCGGTGCTAGAGAACATACCCTTGTCTGGAAAATATCACAAAGCCCAAAGGTTAAAGAACTATACACCGCACCGGGTAATGCCGGCACCGCCCGTATCTCCGAGAACCTGGATATCAGTGCCACGGATATAAAATCGCTGGCGAAAGCAGTGCAACAAAAGGGTATCGACCTTGTCGTGGTGGGGCCGGAGACGCCGCTGGCAGAAGGCATTGTCGACCATTTTGAAAGCCTCGGCATCCCTATTTTCGGAGCCAGCAAACTGGCGGCAGAAATCGAATCCAGCAAAGTCTTCTCAAAAGGCTTGATGCAAAAATATAATATCCCCTGTGCCAAAAGTGTCAGTTTCTCTGATTATACTCAGGCAAAGGAATATGTTCAGAAGCAGAAACTGCCCATTGTCATAAAAGCGGACGGGCTGGCGGCGGGCAAAGGCGTGGTCGTTGCCGGCACTACTGACGAAGCTGTAAAAGCGCTGACCGATTTTATGCAGACGAAGAAGCTTGGGGCAGCGGCAGGTCAGGTGCTCGTCGAGGAGTTTCTGGCGGGCAGGGAGATGAGCTTTTTTGCTTTCAGCGACGGCAATACCGTTCTGCCGATGGTCTCTGCCTGTGATTACAAACGTGTGAATGACGGGGATAAGGGTCCGAACACCGGCGGTATGGGCAGTTACAGCCCGCCTGTCTTTAATAGCCCGGCTCTGCAAAAGCAAGCGATGGAGACGATTATGGTGCCCACCATCAAGGCGATGGCGCAGGAAGGCAGACCCTACCGGGGGGTGCTTTACGGCGGCTTAATGATTAACAAAGAAAGTGTCAAAACTCTGGAGTTCAATGCCCGCTTCGGCGACCCGGAAACGCAGGTGATTCTGCCGCGACTCAAGACTGATTTGGTAGATATTATTATGGCAGTGGTTAAGGGCAGACTCAACCAGATAAAGATCGAGTGCACCGATGATGCCTGTGTCGGTGTGGTGATGGCTTCAGGCGGCTATCCTGAAAGCTACAAGACAGGATTCCCCATCAGCGGCTTGCATGATGTCGATAAGGATGTGATGGTATTTCACGCCGGCACGAAGTTAGGCGCTACCCCATGGGAAGTGCTGACCAATGGCGGGCGCGTCCTGACAGTGGTTGCGATGGGTAAAACAATCGCCCAGGCGAGAGAAAAAGCCTACGCCAATGTTGTGCGGATCAAATTTGAAGGAGTGCACTACCGGAAAGATATAGCGTTGTTTAAATCCTAATTTCTAATGTCGAAATCCGAATTAAATTCAAATGATTGAAATAGGAAATAAAGAAGAATATTGCCTGCCTGTCGTTCTGAGCGAAGCGAAGAATCTCAGGGGGGAATGGCACAAAAATCGGAGGTTAATATGGCACTCGTCGGTGTGGTAATGGGTTCTAAATCGGATATGGAGGTAGTACAACCCGGTCTGGATATTCTGAAAGAACTGGGAATTGAATACGAGGTCAATGTTATCTCGGCGCATCGCACACCGGAGAAAGCCCGTCAGTACGGGCAGACAGCGCGTCAGCGCGGCCTGGAAATCATCATTGCCGCCGCCGGTGGCGCTGCGCATCTTCCCGGGGTGATGGCAAGCTGGACGACAATTCCGGTGATTGGCATACCCATACCGAGCGGTGAATTAAAAGGTGTGGATGCTCTCTACTCCATCGTCCAGATGCCTGCCGGTATCCCGGTCGCCTGTGTCGCCGTGGGGTCGGCGGGCGCGAAAAATGCCGCCTATCTTGCCGCCGAGATTCTCGGCTTGAAATATGATAATATCAAAAAGGCTTACGAAGAATACCGGAAAAAACTGCAAGGAGACGGCAAATGATTGAGCGGTATTCCCGACCGGCGATGAAAAAGATATGGTCAGATGAAAACAAGTTTAACAAATGGCTTGAGGTGGAAATTGCAGCTTGTGAAGCCTGGGCACAACTTGGCGTCATTCCGCGTTCAGCAATTCCCAAAATCAAGCTCGCCCGTGTCAACCTGAAGCGTATGGATGAGATTCTCAAGGAAACTCACCACGATGTTACTGCCTTTCTCAATACGGTGGCGGAAAGTATCGGTGAGGAATCACGCTATATCCACCTGGGTATGACATCATCCGATGTAATGGATACCGCCCTCAGCCTGCAGCTTATCGAAGCATCTGATATTCTGGCGGAAGATATTAAAGAATTGATTTCCGTGCTGGCAGGTATGGCAATTAAGTATAAACATACCCCGATGACAGGACGCACTCATGGTGTTCATGCCGAACCCATCACTTTCGGGTTAAAACTGGCGCTCTGGTTCGAAGAGATGAATCGCAACCGTCAGCGGCTTACTGAAGCCCGGAAAGCGATTGCGGTAGGCAAGATTTCAGGAGCAGTCGGCACTTATGCTACATTAACGCCGCAGGTTGAAGAAAAAGCCTGTGCCAAACTGGGAATCGCCGCAGCGCCGATATCGAATCAAGTCCTCCAGCGCGACCGCCATGCCCAATTTGTCACCACGCTGGCAATTATTGCCAGTTCTCTGGAAAAGTTTGCCACCGAGATTAGAGCTTTGCAGAAAACCGAAGTGCGGGAAGCGGAAGAGCCGTTCAGTCCCGGTCAAACCGGCTCATCGGCGATGCCTCACAAGCGCAACCCTGAGTTGTGTGAGCGGGTCTGCGGACTGGCAAGGCTTATCCGCGGTTACTCCGTTACCTCGATGGAAAACATTACCCTGTGGCATGAACGTGATATCAGCCATTCCTCGACGGAACGCATCATTCTGCCCGATGCCTGTCTGGCGCTCGATTATTCCATGACCATCTTTACCTCGGTGATGAAAGGTTTGCTCGTCTATCCCAAGCAAATGAAAAAGAATATGGACATTACCAGAGGCTTGCTTTTCTCCCAGAGAGTTCTGCTTGCCCTGATTGACAAAGGGATGAGCCGGCAGATTGCCTACAAGCTGGTACAGCGCAATGCGATGAAGACATGGCAGAGCAGTAACAAGAAATTTATCAATCTGTTGAAAGCCGATGCCGAAGTGATGGCGGTTTTGTCCGTCAGTGAGCTTGAGGCATTGTTCGATTACAGCTACTACGTGCGTTTTGTGGATGAAGTTTTCGAGCGATTGGGTTTAACCGGCAAGCAGTGGATGGAATAGATTAGAGTGCTTTAGTGTATTCCGTATAAGGTGAATATCAAATCGCTTGTCATTCCATTCCTGTATCTAGTATGGGACAAGACTTGGGGTATGGAATAAAGAAGAATTTTTATGGATTCCCGCCTGCGCGGGAATGACAAGAGGGATTGCCGCATCCGCCTGCAACGGATTTGCAATGGTTTTATAGAAAATGAGCGAGAATACCCGTCCAGCTTGCTGGCGGGATGAATCGCAAGAGTGGGATAGCCCATTCCTTCTCTCCTTGATGCCCCACAGCTTGCTGTGGAGGTTATTCACTTCAAGTAATCGTTAACTGTAAAAGCAAATTAATATTAATTTGCTCCTTTCTTCGTCGGGTTTTTGAATTCGCAGGGTACTTTGACCTGGCAGAGTCCGCAACCGGCGATACCGACCCCCAAATCTCTTTTCAATTTGATGATTTCAGGCGTGCGATGATATTCCTGACACTTTATTTTGTCGTGGCCTGCCTCAGTAATCGCATCTGCGGGACAGCGGGCAATGCAGGCTTTGCAACTCTTGTTTACATAATATAAACAGTTTGAATATGGAGTCGTAGCTGTTCTGACGCTGATTGGCAGTGTCAAATCAGTCACCACACTGCCACAGCGGTGAGCGATGCCTTTTTCAGTGATAAAGCCATCGGAAAGGCTGAAAGTGCCCTGCCCGGCGACATAGGCAATGTGCCGTTCCGACCAGTTGGAATAAGGTCCTTTTTCATTTGACAGTTGTTTGAAAAAAGCCTGGATTACCGGTGCGGTTGCCATATATCCCATTTCAGTAAGAACTTTAACGATATATCCACGCAGTGCCTCATTCAGTTTTTCGCCATACCAGCGGGTATAAGCCCATGGTATGCTGGGGGCAGTGTTTTGCTCACGGTTCGATTTCCGTGTTTGCAGGGTTATGGGCAATACCCAGCTTATTACTGATAATTTCCCGAGCAACTCCCCGGGTTTTTTATTCATAGCCATAGATAGTGCTTCACGCGGTGTCAGGTGAGCCGGTCCGATGATTGTCTTGAACTCTGCGAAGAGCTTATCGTCGCCATCGGCGAATTTCACCAGCGGTTCATCGAAAAATGGCCGGTCATTACTATCGGGCAGGCGGTTCAGTGGACTATTGCGGACAAATGACTTGATTTCCTTCTTGATGAATTGCGCCATTTTTGTGCTCTCTGCGGGCTTTACTTTGCTTGTCATCGTTCATCTCCTGCATAATATAATTCTACACTGGTGTTTCGTTGCAGAAATACCTGAATTTGTAAGTAGGTCAAGAATAACCTGTCGTCACCTTGAATGTCAATTCCCCACCTGAACTGATATAATACTGGAAATCCTGATTAATTCGGAGGATAGATTTGTGGCAGATATAAGAATTGAAAAACTGGCAGATTTACTGGTGAATTATTCCGTGGCGATTAAACCCGGCGATAAAGTGGTGATTCAGGGGGAAACAACCGGTGAGCCGCTGATTAAGATGGTATTTGCCAAAGTCCTGCAGGCTGGCGGTAATCCACTGATACTGCCGACTATCCCGGGCACGGAAGAGATGATGTACGCCTATGGCAATGATGCACAGCTCAAGCATCTCCCGGAGCCTTTCAAACAGGTAATGAGCACTTATGACGTTCGTATTTATATACTTGCCGAATCGAATACCAAAGCCCTGAGTGGTGTTGACCCCGCGAAAACCGTAATCCGCGCCCAATCCCGCAGTGAACTGATGAAGATTATGATGAAACGCTCGGCATCAGGTGAGTTACGCTGGGTGTTAGGTCCTTATCCCACCAATGCCTGTGCCCAGGACGCGGAGATGAGCCTGGCGGAATATGAAGATTTTGTCTATGGTGCCTGTCTGCCGGATATGAACGACCCGATTGGCTACTGGAGACGTTTTTCGGCGAAGCAGCAGAAAATCTGTGATTGGCTGAAGGGGAAAGAGAAAGTCCGCGTGATCGGCAAAGATACCGACCTCCGGTTAAGTATTGCCGGTCGTAAGTTTGAAAACTGCGACGGACGGATGAACATGCCGGATGGCGAAGTTTTTACCGGACCCGTTGAAGACAGTATGGAAGGGTATGTCTATTTCTCCTATCCTGCCATCAATCGCGGGCGTGAGGTAACAGGGGTCCGACTGAAGTTTGAAAAGGGACAGGTGGTAGATGCAAAGGCGGAAAAGAATCAGGAATATCTTATCAAGACAATTGCTACGGATGCAGGCTCCAAAAGAGTAGGAGAGTTTGCCATCGGTACCAATGAGGGCATTAAAAAATTCACGCGGGAGATTCTCTTCGATGAGAAGATTGGCGGCAGTTTCCATATGGCGCTTGGTTCCGGTTACCCGGAAACCGGCAGTAAGAATGAATCGGCCATCCACTGGGATATGGTCTGCGACCTGCGGGATGGCGGAGAAATCTGGGTGGATGATACGCTGTTCTATAAGAACGGGAAGTTTGTGATTAAATTCTAAAGACTAGTCAGGATTGTGGGGTGGTTTACTGAATTTTATCGCTCACACCCTTACTAAATGCAATCGCAATCCCGCCCAGAATCAGCACCCCGCCGATTATTTCAAAAGCGGAAGGCACTTCGTTCAGGATGGCAAAGGCGAGAATCGTGGCACCGACCGGTTCACCCAGCACGGCGATGGTGACCATCGTGGCAGGTAAAAAGCGGAGCGACCAGTTGAACGAGGAGTGCCCCAGCAACTGCGGCACCAGTGCCAGCAGGACAAACATCAGGTAAGTTTTTCCCGAATAACCTGTCAGGCTTCCACCTACTATTAGCGACCACACCAACAGGATGACCGCCGCCGAGGCGTAGGTGAGGAAGATGTAGCTGAGCAGTCCCATCCGCTGTCTTAATTTCCGCCCGATTAACAGATAACCGGCTATTGCTAATGCTCCCAGTAACGCCAGAATGCTGCCCTTGACCGATGCACCGCCCAACTGCCAGCTATTGAAGCCGAT
Organism: Dehalococcoidales bacterium; assembly: GCA_028712845.1. The sequence goes on from JAQTPO010000075.1 coordinate 7,184, forward strand.
AATGACAGCGCCGATGATGCTGATGGCAATGCCGCTAAGAATACGGCGGGTGATTTTTTCACGGAAAAGCAGATATGAGGCAATAGCAACAAAGATGGGGCTAACTGTGACCAGCACTACCGAACTGGTGACAGTGGTGTACCGCAAAGAAGTAATCCACAGGGCAAAATGCAGAGCCAGAAAAGCTCCCGAACAAAAGGCAAGCAATAATTCACTGTGGCTCAATCCCCTCAGTTCTTTGCGCGACCGTATCAGGACGATAGGAGCCAGCAAGAGGGAAGCGATGCCCAATCGATATGCGGCAATGACGATAGAAGGCGCCTCCGCCAGCCGTATGAAGATAGCGGCAAAAGCCACCGAAATCACCCCGAGTGCCAGGACTAGATAACGTTTGGTCATATTTGTGCTCATTTTGCTCCGGTGGGGGACTTTCTGTCAAGACAGATGTGTTTGCTAGATAATTTCAACGTCATTGCGGGCGTAGCGAAGCAATCGCTGGGAGGTTGGGAGTCTCTCCACCCTGAGATTGCTTTGGGTACTGCGTAACCTCGCAATGACGTTATTGATAGCCTTTTCGCAAAGACAGTTGTGGTTGGGTTCAGTAAAAGTGTCAATTTTTCGCTTGAAAAAATAATGAAAAATTTGTCATTACCCCTATTGAAATCAGGCAAAAAAAGGTTTATTCTAAAGACAAGGGAACGAATTATGTAAGGTTATGCCGGTTTTCCAGTCTCAAATAAGGCAATAACCTTTGAAAAGGTCGTTCTCGAAAGAGGATCAAAATGAGAAAAGCAGCCGGAACGCGGCGCTGTCCCCGGTGTGGCGGCAATATCTTTCTGGATAAGGATTACGACGGCTGGTATATGGAATGTCTGCAGTGCAGTTATACCAGAGACCTGGATATTCTTGCCGAACCAGGACAGAGACGCAGTTATTAAACATAGCATAAATTGAGCGCTGACCTGCAAACCTGTATTATAGAGGTATGGGGATGCGCTTTGTGCCTTTAAAATACGCAGTTTTCAACCAGAAGTATGAATCAGCGGTGCTTCGTTATCTGTGGCAGGGTAAAACCATAATTGCCAATCATAGCAGGCGGTCTGTTTTGTGCTATGAAAGGTGATATGACTGTTTACCCCTGTTTTTGTTGTGGCATTTGCTGTACCGGTTATCAGGCACATCTTGATTTAGCAGAAGCTCAGGCAGTTGCCGACCATCTGGGTGTTTCTTTGCAGAAATTTCTGGATGAGTATACTGACCCCCGCTGGCCGGGAGTCGCTACCCATCTATTACTGCACAAGGCAGGGAAGTGCGTGTTTCTGGACCAGAAAGAGGGGAATCCCATCGGACTCTGCCGTATTCATGATTTTAAACCGGTTGCCTGTCGCCAGTGGTCGGCAAGTTTGAATAAGAAGGAGTGCCGACAGGGGTTAAGTCGTTACTGGGGCTTGTCGGTTGATGATTCGGGCGATATAGTCGGTTCAACTGAAGAACTGAAGGTTTTTCAGACTTTTATAAAGATGCTATAGTAACGGGAGGGGCTTATGCCTATATACGAGTACGAATGTGAAAAATGTCATACTCAGTTTGAATTGAAAAGACGTTTCGGGGAGGACGGCAGTGCCAATTGCCCGCAATGCCGTGGCAAGGCTTGCCGTATTTTCACATCGGTACCCGTAATCTTCAAGGGTTCGGGTTTTTATGTTACCGACCACCGCAAAGCTGACACTTCAACGACAGATGGCAAAAAAGTTGAAAGCGTTAAACCTCCGGCAAGCCCTGAAAAAGGTTGACGTTTGCCTTTTAGCATTCTTCGTCACTCATATCTCCATGGCGGTACTAAAGTACTCGTCTTCGTTGTCCTGATTTTTCAATAGAATCAGAGAGTTGCATTATTTCCCGCAACAGATAGCAACTTTACATTGTTTTTTACGTTATAACTACGGATAGCTGTAAAAATATATATCTCACACTTGACAAAAGTCTCCCGATAGTATAAAAGTATGTTGTATAATTAGCTGTAATAGTATCTTGTTCCATTCAGGGCTAGAATTTTACTCCACTATGGAGGTGCAGTATGAATTTCCTAGGACGATTTATCAGGACGGCGTTAACCATCATCTTTATATTCGGTATGCTTCACACAGTCTTGCTTCAGGATGCATCCCTGGTGGAGGCTTCTCCGGGGTGGATGAAATACCCCGGCAATCTGGCACTTGATAGCAAGTATGTGCTGGATAGCTGTGTCATTAAAGAAGATGATACCCACTACAAAATGTGGTACACACGCCTTAGTTTTGATGTATCCGTTACCCAGCTTTTTACGGATATGAAGGGCCTGGAGCTTGCGGATATCCTGACTGCGCTTCAGAACGACCAGTTTGATTCTCTCTTAGCAAACCTGTCCGACCTAAATTCACTTTCAAGCCCAACCGCATTGTGGACGATACTGAATGGCACCAGGACCGTCATCGGCTATGCTGAATCTACCGATGGCAAGAACTGGACGATCGTAAATGCCAATGTTCTCCCGGGAACCGGCGGCGATTTCTTCACCAGTGTTTTTTCCCCATCTGTCGTTAGAATAGACTCTACGCATTACAAGATGTGGTACACCAGTCTCCAATCTACTCTAAACAGTACCACACTCCCGCCTATTTTAACCGATATGTCCAGTGCTACTCCTGCTACCAGAAGAACGGGTTTTGATAACTTGCTGAACAGCACTGAGGCAGTAATAAAATACGCCACTTCTCCTGAAGGTGTTGTCTGGACACCTGTGTCAACTGCGCTGAATAT
>JAQTPO010000219.1 GCA_028712845.1 Dehalococcoidales bacterium
ACCTCGATTACCTGGAAATCGACTCTCTTCTGCGCAAAGTAGCTAAAACCCAGAACAGTGGTGACCTCGAAGGTAGTCAATTTGCCGTAAGTGGCTTCACGATTTACAGCTTCCACGGTGGGCTTAATCCCGGCAACCAGTTCTACAATCTCACCGTCAGAAATCAGCTTATTATTGACGCGAATTCGCTCGTTGTAGCAGTGCAGATGTGGTGAAGTATAGAGCCCTGTATTATAACCGGCATGAGTCAGTACCGAAGCGACCATCGAGGCGACGCTCCCCTTCCCCTTACTGCCGGCGATGTGTACCGTCTTCGCTTTGAGATGCGGATCGCCCAGCCCGGACAGCAGTGTCTCGACACGCCTCAAATCCCAGGTTGGACTGGCATTCGGGTTCCTCTGTCTTTCATAATCAATAAAGCTATAAATGAAATCCAGAGCTTGCTGGAAAGAGATGTCCGTCAAATTACGCCTCTAAAAAGTAGATAGGGGGAAACCATCGCTAAAATAAACAACCTGAAACTTACGCTAATTATATCATTCACGATGATACGGCACCAAAACAGATATGATCTGGCGCTGTCAGTGACGGTAATACATAAAAGACAAATACCGCAGGTTTCCTCCGCGTCAAACACATCGCGCAAAGAACATCACCTGCGGTATCTTATTCTTCTAACAGATATTTACTACTTGGTCGGTCCCATTGAAGCATGGATGGGTTTGGCAGTTATGGCGCGGTATTCAGCCATAATATTCTCCGGCACCTCTTTAACGGTAAGCAGGACCCCCTGCTTGCGGAGAGTATCCTGAACCTGTTTCACATTTATCTTTTTCGGCGTGGTGCCGCTCTTAACCGCTAAAGCGGCGGCAGTGCCGGCAGCCTGCCCGGTGCAGACACTGGGAGTGCAATACCGGGTAGCGCCAAACACCATGAAATCAGTGGACATCGCTGAGCCGGCCGCCATCAGGTTATCGATATCCTTAGATATCAGAGAGCGGTACGGAATATCGTAGGGCGGCACATTGCCAATGAATGAATGCTGGTCATCCGGACCAAAAACATCAGGCGCATGGTTACTCATTGCAATCGAATCATCGAACGCCTTGCCGGCGAGCATATCTTCTTCTTTCAATACATATTCGCCGAGCATCCGGTGTGAGTCTCTCAACATTACCATATTCGGCAACTGGTCGATGTGCGAATTCTCCCAACCCGGCACGTTATTCTTGAGCAAGAAATATGCCGACCATGCCTGTTTCCGGCTATCTATTTCACCATCGGAGATGTCTTGAGCCAACCAGGGATGGTGTCCCATTGGTAACGGGTATTGCGGGCCGAGTATCCAGATGCCGCCGGGCATAAGATACGGAGAAAACCAGAAAGCGCCGCGATTGCCATGAAGTTTACCTTCCGCTTTCGCTTTTTTAATGAGATTCTTGCCGGCGATGGCTCCCACCCACTCGCTGGGGTTCGCCTGCCTGAATTCCTCGAACTTTTTAATGTCCACTTCTCTAAAAGTGACGCCGTAGCCAAATCCCATGTGACGTCCCTTACCTTCCCCGCTGGGGAAGCCATCGGTCATGCAGGAAGCGCCGGCTTTCCACGCAATATCGGCGCTGCCGGTGGCATCGATGATTACCTTGCCTAAAATGGCATGCCTGCCCTCTTTGCTTTCGATGATAATGCCTTTGAGAGTGTTACCCTCTCTAATCGCCCCGACGGCAAAGACGCGGTACAGTAATTTGACACCGGCTTCCGCCATCATATTATCCAGCATGTACTTGTAGTATTCGGGTTCAAAGGTAAAGCCCCTGAAATGAGGATTTCTCCCGCTTTCGATATAGACTGCATCTTCCTTCTTTATCCGGTCGATAATTTCTCTCACGAGCCCTGCCTGTATGTAAGGGTCAAGCTCGGTAAACCTGGGGTTCAGGCATTGCGTCTGCAACCCGCCGAGACAGTTCGCCTGTTCGATGAGCAGTGTCTTCGCGCCGTTTCGTCCCGCCGCCAGTGCTGCACCGATACCGGCAGCGCCGCCGCCGACGACGATAACATCAAATTCGGAAAGTACTGGAATCTCTCTCTTTGGTTCAATGATGGTTTTCATAGCAAGCCTCCTTCATATTTGATATCGTATATTATTTGGTACCGACAATGCACATCATATTATTGGGTAGTTCTTATTGTCAATGTTTGTAGTGCGGCGGTTAAGTTCTTATTTGGTTGCAAACGCAATCATAATTTTAAAATAACCCCCCAATCTTTTAGTAAACAACTAAAAACGAACTGGACCAATGCGGCATCCGGGACATACTGTGGGGTTATGAATTACAGCGCAGGCACCGCACCGATTAATGTTTGATTCTCAAATACAGGCTATGTTATCCTTAAATCGTTAGGGACTATCGAAAAACATACGGAAGACGGCAACCATTGGACAGTACAAAAACGAAATATAATCAGGTTCATATCACCGACGCGCGGTGCAAGGGCTGCGGTTTCTGTGTGGAATTTTGTCCGCAACATATCCTTCTCCAGACCAAAGAGACCAACGCCAAGGGCTACCGCG
>JAQTPO010000076.1 GCA_028712845.1 Dehalococcoidales bacterium
AGCCCTTACTCAATTGATGAATGTCTGTGGGGCAAGAGCGCTGAGTGCGGTATTCTGGAAGACCCGTGGGTAGAACCACCGGAGGATGTCTGGACATGGACAAAATTGCCGGACAAAGCTCCGGACAAACCGGCTTATGTCGAGATTAGCTTCGAAAAAGGCATCCCGGTCAGCCTTGACGGACAGGAAATGGACGGCGTCAGCCTGATTCAAAAAATGAACGAGCTGGCTGGATTGCACGGCATCGGGCGGATCGACCACATCGAGAACCGCTTGGTGGGCATCAAATCCCGTGAGACTTACGAAGCACCGGCGGCGGTTGTCCTCCTTCAGGCACATCAGGCACTGGAAGCAATGACCCTGTCCAAAGACCAGTTACGCTTCAAGCAGAAGACTGCCATTGAAATCGCGGATATTATCTACAACGGTCTCTGGTTCAGCGCTCTGAACCGCGACCTTTCGGCTTATATCCAGAGTTCACAGCGTTTCGTCACCGGTAACGTTAGATTGAAGCTTTTCAAAGGAAACTCGATGGTTGTGGGACGCACCTCGCCGAAATCGCTTTACAATCTCAGCCTGGCGACTTATGATAAGGGCGATAAATTCGACCAGAGTGCGGCAGTGGGCTTTATTCATCTGTGGGGTCTTCCTGTAACCACCCAAGCTCAGATTCAATTATTGGCTGATAACGAGGACCTGATGAAACTCATCGCTCCAAAAGAGACAGAAAAGAAGACGAAAAAGAAAAAATAGCTATGGCAGAAGAAAAACATGCCCTGAGTGGATTAAGGGTGCTGGATTTTACATGGGTTTATGCCGGCCCCTTTTGCACACGGCAACTCGTTGACCTCGGCGCTGAGGTCATCAAGGTCGAGCCGAAGGAGACAGGAGCACTGGAAAGACGGTACTCGCTCGTACTGGAGCGCAACGGTGTTAAGCAAAGCAGTTACGCCGTCTTCTTGAACCGTGGAAAGAAAAGCCTTTCTATAGATTTGAAAAGCGAGAAGGGTCTGAAAATTATCCGGGAACTCGTTAAGAAATCCGACATCGCGGTTTCTAATATGGCGCCGGGCACTATGGCAAGTCTGGGACTTGGATACGAGGATATGAAGAAAATCAACCCCCGTATCATATACTGTGTAATCTCCTGTTTCGGACACTATGGTTCTTATGCCACTTCACCCGGCTTTGACCTCATCGCACAGGTCGCCAGTGGCTGGTGCGGTCAATCAGACCCGCCGATGCCGGCGCCTCTGGCAATCGGCGATTCGAATGCAGGTATGCACGCTACGGCAGCCATTCTGGCAGCGCTTTACTACCGCGAGAAAACCGGTAAGGGTCAGCATATTGACATCTCGATGACTGATTGTCTCTTTCATTCCCACGAAAACAACCCGCCCGGTTACCTGTTCAGCAACCGCACAGTGCCACCGAAGAAGAACACCCGCTGGGCATCCGCCTACGCACCCTACGGGCTGATGAAAGGGAAAAACGGCTTTGTTGCCATTGCCGGACTCAGCGATGCTATCTGGGAAAAACTTGTCGGGGCAATGGGTGAGAAATACAAATGGATGTTAACAGACCCCAGAACGAACGAACTGGAGAAACGCATTTCGTACGATGGCGCCCCCTTCGTTCACACTAATATTGAGGAGTGGGTGCAGACTTTCGATACTGTTGAGGAGGTTGAAACCTTGCTCAGAGCCGCCGGAGTGCCGGCGATGAAAGTGCGTGGTTTTGCTGAAATTTGCGATGCGCCCTACATTAAAGACAGGGATATGCTGGTTAAATTGAAACAGCCTTTTGTCGGTGAGTTCGAGATATACAACAGTCCTTTCAGAATGTCCGAAACACCCGGAAAAGTTATGGGCTATTCTCCTTTGTTAGGAGAAAATAACATGGAAGTTCTTTCTAAGGATTTGGGCTATCGCAAGAAAGATATCGATGAACTCTTTAGAGAAGGAATTCTTTATCAAGAAGAAGCCGTGGACAGATTGCCCGCAGAACTTAAGAGATTGGAGCAGGAGTAACATGAGCCAAATTCGTGGACGTTTCCAGAAAGACGCCGATAAATCGGTTTATTCGTACAGCTCCTCGATTCACTATGACTGGCGGCTCTACCCATACGATATCGCCGGTAGTACGGTGCATGCCCGTATGCTTGCCAAACAGGACATTATAACTGAACCTGAAGCAGAAACCATCGTCAAAGGTCTGATTGATATCGCCGGAGAAATATCCCGGGGTAAATTCCAGTTTAAACCGGAACTGGAAGATATTCATATGAACATAGAGTCCCGTTTGATTGAAAAAGTAGGTGATGTCGGGAAAAAATTGCACACGGCGCGCAGCCGTAACGACCAGATAGTGCTGGACATCAGGCTCTACACCAAAGACGCCATTGCGCACACGATTACCGGAATCGTAGAGCTGCAAAACACGCTGGTAGAGCTTGCTGCCGCCAATAAGAAAACCATTATCCCCGGCTACACTCACATGCAGAGAGCACAACCGGTACTGCTGGCACATCATTTCCTGGCATATTTTGAGATGCTGGGACGAGACATCGAGCGGTTTTACGACTGTATGGAACGGGTTGATGTCCTTCCGCTTGGCAGTGGCGCTCTTGCTGGCGTTGCCTATAATATTGACCGTAAGTTCTTAGCAAAAGAGCTCGGGTTCGGCAAGATCAGTCAAAATAGCCTGGATGCAGTTGCTGACCGTGACTTCATCATTGAATATGAAGCTGATGCCAGCCTGTGTATGATGCATTTATCACGTCTGGCAGAGGAAATAGTGCTGTGGTCTTCATCGGAATTTGATTTCGTTGAACTGGATGATGCTTACGCCACCGGCTCCAGTATCATGCCGCAGAAAAAGAACCCGGATGTTGCCGAACTTGCCCGGGGAAAAACAGGACGGGTCTATGGCAACTTGATAGCGATACTGACTACAATGAAAGGCTTGCCGCTTGCTTACAATCGTGATATGCAGGAAGACAAAGAGGGCTTTTTCGATACGGTGGATACTTTGATGGCAACACTGGATGTTTTCAAAGGTATGCTGGAGACCGTTCACATTAAAACTGATAAAATGGCTTATGCCGCCCGTCAAGGCTATCTGCTGGCGACTGACTTGGCTGATTATCTGGTCAAGAAAGGTATGCCTTTCCGCGCCGCTCACGAAGCCACCGGCAAACTGGTGACTTACGCTATTAAAAAAGGCAAGTCTCTGAAAGACCTGACTATCAAGGAATACCAGAATTTCTCGGCGGTCTTCGATAAGGACGTGTACAAAATCACAGTAGAATCATCCGTTGCAGGCAGAGATAATACGGGAGGCACGGCATATAAACAGGTGGCAAAACAAATTGCCGCCGCCAGGAGAAAACTTAAAGGGGCTATAAGTGAAGATTAACTCTAAAATTAAGATTGCCCCATCTATCTTATCGGCTGATTTTGCCCGTCTCGGAGAACAGGCGGCAGAAGTAACAAAAGCCGGCGCCGATTATATTCACATCGATGTTATGGATGGGCATTTTGTTCCCCAGATTACTATTGGAGCACCGGTAGTCGCCGCATTACGCAAATGGACTGACCTACCACTGGATGTCCACCTGATGATTGAATCTCCCGAAGAGCAAATCGGGCAGTTTGCCAGCGCTGGAGCCAATATTATCACGGTGCACATTGAGGCATGCCGCCATGCTCATCGTATCATTCAAATGATTAAGGACAAGGGCATCAAAGCAGGTGTCTCCATCAACCCGGCGACATCATTGAGCCTGATTGATGAAATATTACCGGAAATTGACCTCGTGCTGGTAATGTCGGTTAATCCAGGTTTCGGCGGACAGACTTTTATCGAAAGCACCCTGGACAAAATTGCGCGTTTACGCGCTGAATTGGATAAACGTAAACTGGATATTGAATTAGAGGTGGATGGAGGTATAAATACCAAAACAGCGCCACGCGTGGTACAAGCTGGAGCGACGATGCTGGTGGCAGGAGCGGCAATCTTCAACTCAGGAGAGAGTATTGAGTCGGCGATTAAGAAACTGCGGCAGAGCCTGGTCTGACCGTCTGCTTCTTAGCCTCTTTATGCTGACTACGGATACACCGCGTGCAGAGATTGAGACGTTTCTTCTTGCCATCGACAAGGATAATCGCCGGGTGGACATTCGGCATCCATTGCCGATTTGTATGGCGTTTGGAGTGGCTGATAGTATTACCGAACTGAGGGGTTTTCCCGCAAATATCACACTTCAAAACAGGTACTCCTTGACTAATTGACGAATTTACAGTATTTTATATTAGCACACTCTAGCAAACTTAACAAGGATGGCATACCGGCTGTCAGTAGGAAAAACCGGTTTTGCCAGTTAATATAATACAGGCACCATGATTATCTTCCGGGAAATCAACTGAGAGGAATCAAATGGCAAAAAAAGTAAATACGATAACAGGACAGGAGCTGAGAGAAATGTTCGCCGCCGCCACTGCGTGGCTGGAGAAAAATGCTCCCGACATCGATGACCTGAATGTCTTCCCTGTGCCTGACGGCGATACTGGCACCAATATGTTACTGACAATGCGTTCCAGTGTAGAAGAGGCATACCGCGCGCCCGACCATTCTGCCTCAGGAGTAGCGGAGGCGCTGGCAAAAGGCGCTCTATTAGGCGCCAGAGGCAATAGCGGCGTCATCCTTTCACAAATCTTACGTGGTATGGCAGAAGACATGGCGGACAAAGAAACGATAAACGGCGCCGACATGGCAAGGGCACTGGGTAAAGCATCAAAAACTGCCTATAAAGGTCTCAGTAACCCTACCGAAGGCACCATTTTAACCGTGATTAGAGAAGCTTCCTCCGCCGCTCTTAAGAAATCCGCCGGCAATGGCAAAGACATGGTAACAGTTATGGAAATTACCGTAAACACCGCCAAGGAATCGGTGGCTAACACCCCGACACTTCTCCCGGTACTGAAAGAAGCCGGCGTTGTCGATGCCGGCGGACAGGGGCTTTATACCATTCTGGAAGGCGCTCTTCAATACCTCAAGGGCGAAACGGAACAGATGCAGTTCAAGAAACCTCAAGTCATTACCAGCAGTATTCCGTTGACACTCAGGCTTCCGGAGATGATTGCAGCGGATGAAGTCCCTTATGGTTACTGCACCGAGTTTATGTTAAAAGGCAATGACCTGGACACAGAAAAAATTAGAACCCGCCTTAAGAAAAAAGGCGAATCTCTTATCGTCGTCGGTGATAAAAACACCATCAGAATTCACATCCACGCTTTAGACCCGGGCAATGTTATTAACATCGCCACAGGCATGGGCACCATCCATCAGGTTTCAATCCGCAATATGGACGAACAGCACCGTGACTTCGTAGCAATGCAGAAAGAAAGATCCGTCACAACCGATGTCGCCACTATTGCCGTCGTCGCAGGTGAAGGACTCGAAGAAGTTTTTACCAGCCTTGGAGTAAACTCTATTGTACATGGCGGGCAAACGATGAACCCCAGCACCAAAGACCTTCTTCTGGCAGTAGAACAAGCCCCCGCAGACAAAGTAATTCTCCTGCCGAATAACAAGAACATCATCCTCACTGCCAAACAGGTTAAACCTCTGACAAAAAAAACTGTTGAGATAATTCCCACAGAAACTATTCCCCAGGGTGTCGCAGCATTGCTCGCCTTCGATTATGAGGCAAATCTGGATACCAATACTACTCTGATGAAACAGGCAATCGAGAATGTAAAAACCATCGAGGTTACGCGAGCCGTGCGCTCTACCCAGCTGGGCGGGCTAAAGATTAAGAAAAAGCAAATTATCAGCCTGCTGGATAACGAGCTTATAGCCGTGGGCAATGATGCCATAGAAGTCATGATGGATACACTCAATAAAATTAACCTGGAAAACAATGAGATTTTAACAATTTACTACGGAGCGGATACCACACTCGCCGAAGCAGAAAAAGCTGCAGTTACCATTCGCGAAAAGTACTCTAAACTGCAGGTTGAAATCATACGTGGCAGTCAACCTCACTACAATTACATTATATCGGTAGAATAGCTAAGGAGGATTGGTGCATTGACAGTAAGGATTGTGACCGATAGCCTGTCTGACCTCACGAGCGATTTAATTGGCAAACTTGACATCACACTGGTGCCACTGACCGTTTTATTCGGGCACGAAACATATCTTGACCGTGTTACCATCAGCACCGATGAGTTCTACCACAGGCTCGTTCACGGTGATGTTTGGCCCGCTTCTACACAACCAACTCCCCTGGATTTTGCCAATGCTTATGACAAGCTGGCAGAAGAAACAGATGAAATTCTGGTTATTAGCTTCTCCTCCAAACTCAGCGGTACTTACCAATCTGCCGTAGCGGGCAAAACCCTTATGAAAGCCAAGAAATGCCGCGTTGAAGTAATTGATACCCTGTCAGTAGCCCTGGGTTTTGGCACGGTCGTAATTGCCGCCGCTAAAGAAGCCCAAAAGGGCGCTAACCTGGATAAGCTTGTTGAGTTCACCACCAGAGCATTGAAGCGGTCACATTGGATTGTATATTTCGACACATTGAAATACCTTGCCAAGGGAGGGCGCATTGGCAAGGCACAGGGATTGCTCGGTTCCGTACTTTCTATTAAACCCATCCTGAATGTGAAAGAAGGAGAGATGGCGCCAGTAACCAGAGTCCGCAGTCAGGCGGCAGGAATTGCTTACCTTTATAATTTTATCACGAGCTTCAAGAATATCGAGGCTATCGGCATCGAACATACCACCTCAATTGAAAGCGCCGATGAACTTGCCAAACGCTTCAGTGCCGCTTATCCCAAGGTTCCAATCCTTCGTTCTACCGTCAGCCCTGTGCTAGGGGTATATGGTGGGCCAAATGCCCTCGCGGTAAATGTGCTTGAAGCAGAAGGAAAATAATTCATGTCGGTAAGGATTGTTACCGATAGCACTGCCGACCTTTCGCCTCAACTCACTAAGGAACTCGGAATTGCGGTGGTGCCTGAATATCTGCGCTTCGGCAATATAAGTTATCGGGACGGCATAGACATAAACTATGATGAGTTTTATGATAAACTCGTCAATAGTCCGGTGCACCCCACCACTTCCCAACCGACTCCATCAGACTTCGCTCAAATCTATCAGGAACTCTCGAAAGAAACCGATGAAATAATCTCCATCCATGTCTCCGATAAACTCAGTGGCACTTGTAATTCAGCTCTACGCGGCAAAGAGTTAGTTGACAGTAAAAGTAATATCACCATTATAGACTCCGAATCTGTTACGATGGGGCTGGGAATCATCACAATGTCAGCCGCAAGATTAGCACTGGCTGGTGAGAACCTCACCCGGATAGTGGAAGATGTGAAACAAGGTATTAAAAACACACACTTGATGGGGACATTCGATACCCTGAAATATCTAGCTCTCGGCGGGAGAATCGGCAAAGCTAGAGCACTGCTTGGAAGCGTCCTCAATGTCAAGCCGGTAGTAACACTGCGAGAAGGACTGATTGTTCCTGTAGGCAATGTGCGTACTCGCACTAAGGCAGTGGAGAAATTGTTTGAGTTTGTTAAAAGTGCATTGAACATTCAAGAGCTGGCGGTCGTTCACAGCACTACACCTGACGAGGCTAATAGTTTGAGAGACCGTTTAAGCTCCCTCGTCAGTAGTAATCGGCTTCATTTAGCTCGGCTTGGACCGGCTCTAGGTGTCCACAGTGGTCCGGGTACACTAATAGTAGTAATGAGAAATGATGCTAGCAAAACTGAGCAAAACGAAACTCTTCCAAAATCACTTGGGAGGAAAATCAGTGTACCCTCCCTACACTTGCCCAAATTGAATCTGCCTCATAGGTAGGCATCGGCAATATGCCAGTTATTGACACTAGTTCTCTGCGGAAAATCCTGGAATTGGAACAAAGGAAAGGCTATTCCGATTCCGCTGTCTTTGGCGGCTTGGATAAATTCTTCCGTCAGTGGACAGAGAAAACATCCGGGGCAATTACCAATCGTCCCTTACTCACGAAATTTCACAAGTTACGACTGGATAACAGCAAGTATGCTTCATTAACACCACCGCAACGGCAGGAATGGGTAAAGGACGTTCTGGATTTTGCAACCGAGTTGGAGCGTGGCAAGACGGATAAATCCGCGCCTGCCGGAAAAGTGGCGGTAAAGGCGGAGAAACCTCCTATCAAACAAAAAATGCCCAAAATAGTCTCAGGTCAATCACTCGATGCGTCCATTACCGCAATCAAAGGCATCAGCACCAGTTTATCGGTGAGATTCGGCAAACTGGGTGTGAAAACCATACGTGACTTGCTCTATTTCTTCCCCAGCCGCCATATTGATTACAGCCAGATGAAAACGGTCTCCCAGCTTACAGAGGGTCAAGAAGAGACCATCGTCGCTAATGTCTGGGAAGCAAATGTTATTATGCCGGGCGGACGGCGGAGTACTGAGGTAATTGTCGGTGATGAGACCGGTAATGTCCGCGCCGTCTGGTTCAATAATCCCTATCTGGCAAAAACACTCACTCCCAATATGAAAATTGTCCTCAGCGGCAGGGTAAAGCTCTTCAATGGTCGCTTTGTTTTCGAATCGCCGGAATGGGAACCGATGGAAGAGGGCGACCTTATCCACACAGGCAGACTGGTACCGATTTACCCGCTCACCGAGGGACTGCATCAACGCCAGACAAGGAAGCTCATCAAGGGCATAGTTGACCAGAGAGCAGAACAGGTGCCGGATTTCCTCCCGACCGAAATCAGAAGCCGCTGTCAATTGATTGAGCTGCCTCAAGCAATTTCTCAAGCCCATTATCCCGATGACGCGAACTTGAAAGACAGGGCAAGGGTACGGCTGGCATTTGACGAGCTTTTCCTGCTCCAACTGGGCGTATTGAGCAAAAAGCGTGACTGGCAGGAAAGTCAACCGGGCGCTCCTATCAAGACCGATAAAAAAGTGCTGGACACTTTTCTGCAATCACTGCCGTTCAAATTGACCGTTGCCCAGCAAAAAGTACTGAAAGAAATACTGGGAGACCTTGAGAAATCTCAGGCGATGTCCAGACTATTACAGGGTGAGGTCGGCAGCGGCAAGACAGTAGTGGCAACCGCCGCCCTCCTGATGGCAGTGGCTGATGATTACCAGACCGTTTTGATGGCACCCACGGAAATTCTGGCGGAACAGCACTTTGCCACTATTCACAAACTCCTGTCAAAAACAGGACATTTGCAGGAGCAGGGAGAACATCTCTACACTTACTCCGGCATTCTGCCTCGTCCCTTAACCATCGCGCTTTTGATTGGCGCTATCAGCGCTAAAAAGAAGCGGGAACTCCATCAACTTGTCCTTGAAGGTAAAATCGATATTGTCATCGGGACGCATGCCATCATTCAGAAAGAAGTCGAATTCAAGCGGCTGGGCTTTGTGGTGGTGGATGAACAGCACCGCTTCGGTGTCGCCCAACGCTCTACGTTACGTCAGAAAGGGACAAACCCGCATGTGCTGGCAATGACAGCCACCCCCATCCCCAGAACCCTCGCTTTGACCATTTACGGCGACCTCGACCTGTCGGTGATTGATGAATTGCCGCCGGGAAGACAATTGATTAAGACCAAATGGCTCAGACCCGCACAGCGGGACAGCGCTTATAATTTCATCCGCCGTGAGATAACGGGCGGACACCAGGCATTTATTATTTGCCCGCTTATCGAAGAATCGGAAACAGTGCAGGCGAGAGCCGCTATTGCCGAATACGAAAATCTCTCGCAAGAGGTATTCCCCAACCTCAAACTTGG
>JAQTPO010000220.1 GCA_028712845.1 Dehalococcoidales bacterium
CGCATCACAAGTCGGCAGCAATTGTAAATCTACGGTAATAGTATCCACCGAGTAAATAGCTCGAACGAGGAGTTGCGCCAGGCGCATACGATTGGAAGCCTCAATTGCCGTTATAACATCCCACTGACCTTCCAGCGTATCCACCCACCGAACGCCAGGGCTTGTCTGTAGACTCTGCACTGCCTCGCTGTGCTTACCTTCCATGATGTCTAGAATCACGTATACCCTATCCATCAGCAAACTTCCTTTGACATCACATAATCCTAAAAACTTTGTATAGAAACAGCATAAGTCGGATGGCATTGAAAAGGTATAAAATGACGGTGGGAAAATCAAAATAATGATGAAATTTTAGGGAAATAGTTAAAATAATCGTGAAATTATTGGGGGATAGTCACTGGCTCAGGTGCACCATCAGTAGTTTTGAGAAGCAGAGTTATCATTTTCAGGAAGAAGGCTGGTTCATGATATAGCCTGCCTTGGGCAAATTGCGAATCAGCTTGGGGTTATCCGGGTCTTTCTCTATCTTGTGCCTCAACCGGCTAATCCATGACCTCACCAGTTGTATGTCGTCATGGTATTCGGCCCCCCACACAGTTGTGAGGAGATGGTGGTAAGTAACAAGTCGGCCGGCATTGCGGGCCAGTTCGCTGAGCAAAAGCCATTCTATGTTCGTCAGTTGCTTTTCTTCGCCGCCAACCACAACAAGGCGTTTGTCAAAGTCTACGGTCAAGTCTTCGAAAGACAGCGGCTTCAAGGTTTTCCGTGTTTCTGCGGGTTCAAATCGGCGGCGCAAAGCCCTAATCCTGGCTAACAGTTCATCGGGATTAAAAGGCTTTGACAAGTAATCATCGGCACCCATCTCAAGCCCCTTGATTTTGTCAGCGTCAGCACCCCGGGCGCTGAGTATTATCACCGGCATTGCGGAAAAGTCGCGTATTTCCTTGAGTGTCTCCAAGCCATCCTTTTCCGGCATCGCCAGGTCAAGCACCAGCAGGTCAGGTTCGTGATCCTTAGCCTGCTCCAGAGCCTCGATGCCGTTGCCAGCCGTCAGCACATTGTACCCAGCGCCTCTGAGCTTGGGCCTCAGAAAGTCAAGAATCTGCTCGTCATCATCAACTACCAGTATGGTAAATCGCTTCATACCATATCTTCCCGGATGTTCTATGACCGAATGATAAATGACAGGTTCTGGTGATGTCAATATTTTTGTGATTATTGTCAATTGGTATCAGTAAGGATTGACAAAATGTATTTATCTTTATAAAATGGTTTGCGTATTAGCAAGCTGGATGTGCCTCTATGCGCTGGTGAGAGATAAGGAAGGAACTCTACAGCAGGAGATTCGGCTGTGGTGTATAATGTGCGAAAGCTAATTACGGAAGACATCCAGGATTTCTTTAAGGGCAAGCATCCTGAGCAAGCTCTTAAAGAGGCGCTCAGGTATGTCCAGAGCATTATCCAAACAATGCGCGACCCGCTCGTAGTAATGGATGATAGCCTGAGGGTGGTCTCCGCCAATCACTCTTTCTATGAGGTATTTCTGGTAAGTCCTGAGGATACGGAAGGAAGCCTTATCTATGAATTGGGTGATGGGCAATGGGATATTCCCAGGCTAAGGGAACTGCTCGAAGAAATCCTGCCCCAAAATACCGCCTTCAATGATTTTGAGATTGACCATGATTTTCCCGGTATCGGGCGACGGGTAATGCTGCTTAACGCTCGCCGCATATACAGCGAGGGACACAAGACACAGAGAATTCTCCTCGGTATCCAGGACATCACCGACCATAAGCACATGGAGCAAGAGGTAGCCGCATCCGAAGTCCGGTACCGGCGGCTCTTTGAAACGGCTCAAGACGGGATACTGATTCTCGACGCAGAGACAGAGCAAATCGAAGATGTCAACCCTTTTCTGGTCAACATGCTGGGCTATTCACAGCAGGAGCTTTCAGGAAAGAAACTGTGGGAAATCGGCCCGGTGAAAGATGTTGAGGCAAGCCGGAAAGCTTTCAAAAAGTTGCAGGACCACGAATACATTCGTTACGAAGATTTGCCGCTGGAAACCAGAGAAGGCAAGCAGATTCAGGTAGAGTTTGTCAGCAATGTTTATCCGGTTAACGGCAGGAAAGTGATTCAGTGTAATATTCGTGACGTTACCGAGCGCAAGAAGGTAGAGAAACTTAAGGATGAGTTTATCGGCATGGTTTCTCACGAACTGGGTAACCCTTTAACGGTGGTCACGGGTTGCCTGAATACTGTTTTGGATGAGGCAGCGAATCTGTCCGAACAGGAAAGAAGCCACCTGCTGAGGAACGCGGCTAAGGAGGCAGAAGTTTTGTCGCACCTGCTGGGAAATCTCCTTGAGCTTGCCCGTGTTCAGGCGGAGAGGCTCATCCTTCATGCTGAGCTAATAGAAATCGATATCTTAGCCAAAAATGTAATTGAACGGATAGCGGAGCAGTATCCGACATACAAAGTATTGCTGGATTTCCCCGGGGGACTTCCCCCGGTTAATGCTGACCCGTTACGTGTAG
>JAQTPO010000221.1 GCA_028712845.1 Dehalococcoidales bacterium
AATGGAACATTGCTCCGGGCGGAAGAGCGAGCCGAGAATTTACTGGTTGCCATCGATAAAGTGGTGCCGGTGATTGACCGGCAGATTGAGCGGTACAAGGGCAAGTTTAATAAAAAGGGCAAAAGTGGTCCGTCCATCAAGTCCAGCCTTAATGATGAATCTTCACCCGGATTGGTAAGGACCAAGCGGTTCATGATGAAACCGATGTCCGTAGATGATGCCATCGAACAGATGGAATTACTGGGACATGATTTCTTCCTATTTCATAATTCCGCCACCAAGGAGTTCAATCTACTTTACCGTCGGAAAGATGGTAATTATAGCATCATTGAACCGGAATTAGAGTAGGTCTGGCAGGCGGTAAGTCAAGAATGACTAAAGTGATTGGGCTGACCGGGGGTATGGGTAGTGGTAAAAGTACGGTTTCTCAGGTTCTTGCTGAGTTAGGAGCGGTTATCGTCGATGCTGATAAAATTGGGCACGGGGTTTACCAACCGAATACCGATATCTGGCGACAACTGGTAAAAACTTTTGGTAAGCAGATTTTGGCAGCAGATAACACCATCGACCGTAAGAAGCTGGGAGTAATTGTGTTCGGTAATCCTGAATCACTTAAAAAACTGGACAACATTGTGCTTCCAGGAATGTTTCAGATAGCAAAAAGGCAGATTGAAGAAGCCCGTAAGCAGGGAGTTAAAGTGGTGGTTCTGGACGCACCGACTCTGTTTGAAGCCAAATGGGACCCACTGGTGGAGGAGGTCTGGGTGGTGGTGGCAGATGAGACGAGTGTCATCAGACGCGCGATGGCACGGACTGGTCTCCCTGAAGAGCAAATCCGTTCCCGCATTCGTTCTCAGATGTCCAATGAGGAGCGAATGAAAAGGGCGAAAATTGTCATCCATAACGACGGCACAATGGAAGATTTGCGGATAAAAGTCAAGGAATTGTGGGGGAAGTTGAAAGTCTGAGATTGCGCTTGACGCTGTGTGAGAGAAGCTGATATAATATCTCTTTTGTGGAGGGTACGAACATTTACGCAATAATTGAGACTGGTGGAAAACAGTATCGCGTCACTCAAGGGCAGACAGTTGATGTCGATAATATGAATGTGATTGAAGGCGATGCTGTCGAATTGGATAAAGTTCTGGTTATCGGTACCGATAACGGCACTACTATCGGCGCACCCATGGTTGAAGGAGCGAAGGTAATGGCGACTTCAAAAGGCACAGTGCGGGGCGATAAGATTATTGTCTACAAATTCAAATCAAAAGTGAGATATCGCAAGAAAACAGGTCACCATCAACTTTTCACACGGTTGTCCATCGATAAGATTGAGGCACCTGGAGTTGCACAAGAGGAACCTGTAAAGAAAGAGGAGGCGGCAAGTGGCTCATAAGAAGGGTGGCGGCAAGAGCAAGAACGGGCGCGATAGTCAGGCGCAGCGGCTCGGCATTAAAAGATATGCCGGGCAGGAAGTAACCGCCGGAACAATAATAGTCAGACAGAGAGGCACCCAGATTCATCCCGGTGTTAATGTTGGGTTAGGGAAGGATTACACTATCTTTGCTCTGATTGATGGCTTCGTTAAGTACGAACCGTACAGCGATAACAGGAGAAAGGTCAGCGTTTACGCTGAATAGATAAAGATGAAAGAAAAGATACACCCTCAATATTTCCCGCAGGCGAAAGTGATTTGCTCTTGTGGGAATAATTTTACCGTCGGCTCAACCAAGAAAGAAATCAGAGTTGAGTTGTGCAGTAAGTGCCATCCATACTATACCGGTGAACAGAGAGTTGTAGACACTGCCGGACGGGTAGAGCGGTTCAGGCGGCGTTACGAGAAGAAGAGTTAACCGCAAACACTAGAAATCAAGGAGCGGGTCAAGAAACCGCTCCTTTTTCTTTATTGGGGAGTTTGATGGCAAATAACAAACATCATTACGGTGGGCAGGCAGTCATCGAAGGCGTGATGATTCGCGGGCAGAAGAATATGGTGACCGTCGTCCGCAAGCCTGATGGAGAGATGGTGGTGGATAAAAAACCACTTTCTACTCTTTACACTGGCTGGATGAGGTCAGCGCCGTTGCTACGCGGCATTATTGTACTGATTGAATCCATGGTTTTCGGTGTCAAGACATTGATGTATTCTGCCAATATTGCGCTCGAAGAGGAAGCAGGAAAAGAGAACGAGAAAGTGGGCGGTTGGTGGATGTGGGTGATGCTGGCAGTATCGATGGTTTTTGCCGTTGCTTTATTTTTCATTGCGCCTCTCTTTTTAACCAGATTACTGAATATTGAGTCATCATTATTATTTAATCTCGTAGATGGGATTATCCGTCTAACGATGTTTATTCTCTATATCAGGTTGGTGACACTGATGCCTGATATCAAACGTGTTTTTGCTTATCATGGCGCGGAGCATAAGGCGGTGAATGGTTTTGAAGCCGGCGCGCCACTTGAGCCTGATGCAATCAAGAAATTCAGCAAGGCGCATGTCCGTTGCGGCGGTAGTTTCCTGTT
>JAQTPO010000222.1 GCA_028712845.1 Dehalococcoidales bacterium
CCTGTCTGATGCTATCAACGGTATGCTTGGGGCGCTGGAACCATCAGGGAAGCTTATAGAGGAAAAGAACGGGCAGTTGATGCGGCAACACCGGGAATTGGAAGCAAAAACCAGGGAGCTGGCACAGGCTAACCAGCATAAGTCTGAGTTTCTTGCGCACATGTCGCACGAATTCCGGACGCCGCTCAATGCCATTTTGGGTTTCTCTGATATGATGCGGGAGGGGAAAGTGGGTGAGGTCAGCGAAGAACAAAAGCAGTGTCTTAATGATGTTTATAATAGCGGCCAGCATCTGCTGAGTTTGATTAACGACCTGCTTGATATGGCTGCTATAGAATCGGGCAAAATGGAACTAAGATTGAGCAGCATTGACCTGGCTGAGCTGGTGGAATCGATTAAGGAAGAAATGTTACCACTTTTTGCGGATAAAAAACAAAGTTTTGAAATCGAAATCCCTGAAGAGCTTCAACTGGTTCGTGGCGACAGAAAACGAATAAGGCAGGTGTTTCTAAATTTGCTGGGAAATGCCAATAAGTTTACTCCTGACGGGGGCACAGTCTCTGTTAAAGCCTATGGAGAAAACGGCTGGTGTCAGGTCAGCGTGATTGACAGCGGCATAGGCATCAAGAAGGATGAGATGGCGATGCTTTTCAAACCGTTTTCCCGCCCGGGCAGTAAACAAAAGGAGCGGGAAGATGGCACAGGGCTGGGACTGGCCATCGTCAAGCAGATTGTAGAAAAACACGGCGGGCGCATCTGGGTAGAGAGTGAGTACGGCAAAGGAAGCCGCTTTATTTTTACATTGCCTTTTTCTTTGATTCCGCGTTATCTGGAGAGCACGTAGACAACTCCCTGACTTGCTTTAAGTCGGGATTTGCTACCGGTTGGCGGCTGTAAACGATGTCGATACCATTTTCACGAAGAAAAGCGGTGTCGCTGCTGCCTTTCTTGAGAAACTCATAGGCTTTCTCGTCTTCCGCTTTGGGGTAGGCGTGAATTCGGCTGTAAATCGCTTTCTGGGTGATGGCAGCAAAAGCGGTGGCTTTCCACGGGTCGAGTATGGCTTTAGAGTAGTTACTGTCCAGATTGTCCTTAATCCAGGTAAAAGCCTGGTAATCCTCCTGGTCAATCATCTGGTAGTAAGGCGTTTGCTGGTGTTCAGGAATCGCAATTACCAGCATCGCAATCACTATTACCAAACAGAGGCCGTAGCCAACAAAAGATGACAGTTTTTGCGGAATTTGGGTGATGCCGGATGGTAATTTCAGCCAGGTGAATACGGCCAGACCCGCTCCGGCGATAATGCTCATCACCAGCATCATATACTGGAGACCTCGATCATACATGATGGGTATGCCGTAGTGCAGGGTGTAAAAAACCGCGAGCATCATCGTCAGGGTAAGAAGCGCCAGCACAAGGCTTAGATTTTTGCGGCCACCTTTTATTGCCAGCACGAAGATGCCGAGCAGGCAGAGAGTGACCCCAACAAGGCCGTAGGTATAAAGCACGCGCGGTATCTCAATCCAGTCCCTGGTTGGCACTGGCTTGAGCAGTTCGATGGCGGTTGGCAGAAGCAGCCGGAATATCCAGGGGAACGGGGCTAAAAACGGGATGGCAATGGCGGCGGTCACAAACATGCTGTGCCGGAAGTCTCCCCTGATGCCGAGCAGGATGAATGGTATCAGGATGGTAGCGATAAGCACAGCAGTCGGAGCGTGGATTGAAAGGAGAAAACAAGTGAAAATAAAGATTACTATGTAAGACGCCGCTGAACGGAAGTTGAAGGCCAAAAACAGCAGCAGGGGAATGAAGAGTAATCCCAGGCTTACCGGCACCAGAAAACCAGGCCCAAGGATGCCAGCCGTGGTGGGAATGAGACAGGTGCAGAGCGCCGCCTGCCAGCCATAGCCCTCGCGGCGTGCCAGAACGAAGACCGAAAGGACGGTGCCCATAAAAATTAACCCCGGGAAATACTGGAAAACAGTCATCCAATCAAGGCCGCTCAAACGCTGAAAAACTCCCCAGAACAGGTGGAAACCGGCTTCCAGGTTGGAACTTAACGTCATCACTCTTTCGCCATCAAGGAAACTGGTAAAGGTTGTGCTTCCGGTTCTCATCATGGCTTCGGCGTCATAAAGGTGTACCCACTCGTCTACGTGCAAGGCGAAGTCATAGCTGCGAGGGATGTAGGCCAGATAAAAGGCCAGTGCCAGGATGGGCAGAAGTGGCAGGTAATCCTGCTTCCAGTCCTTTTGCAGTGTAGTTAGTGTTTGATTATTACTTGACATATTATAACTTTTCAGTTAGGGGGTGCTGCTTTTCACATTAAGCCAGAGGTGGAGCTTGCGGTAGGGTTCGCTCTGACCATCTATAAAAAGTAAAAACTCCACCTTTTCTTCGGGCGTTGCCACTTTTGGAACAAAGCTTATGGTATTTTGCCATTTCTCACCCGGCGCCAGGGACAAGTTTTCGGTTCTGATAGTCTCATTGTCGCTAGATCGGAAGAGCGTCGTGTAGGG